>NZ_JAEVHL010000048.1 GCF_016803395.1 Micromonospora tarensis
GAACCCGATGGACGATGCGCTGGAAACCCGCGTTGAACGCCTTCGCCATCACCTTCAGCGACCGCTTCCCAGCCGCTGAAACCTACTAACCAAGATCGCCGGAAACACCGTTAGCGA
Organism: Micromonospora tarensis; assembly: GCF_016803395.1. Classification (GTDB taxonomy): domain Bacteria; phylum Actinomycetota; class Actinomycetes; order Mycobacteriales; family Micromonosporaceae; genus Micromonospora; species Micromonospora tarensis. The sequence goes on from NZ_JAEVHL010000048.1 coordinate 118, forward strand.
GACAGCCCCGGGATGGTCCGTCAAACCGGGTCAAGCCCAACGTGCGGTACCGGCGCCGCACGTTGGGTGTCAGACTCTCCGAGTGCGGGTGAAGGAGTTTTGGTCGCTGGTCGAGAGGGCCCGCGAGGACGTGTTGGACGATGGCGCGGCGTGGCCGTCGGGCTCGATGATCGGTGAGGCACTGGCGGCGAGGCTGGCGCAGCTGCCGGCGGAGCGCATCGTGGAGTTCCAACGCTGTTACGAGCGGCTGGCCGCACGTGGGCATCGCTGGGGTTTGTGCGCGGCGGCGTACGTGATCCGGGGGTACGTCTCCGATGACTCGTTTAGTGACTTCAAGGCAGGCCTGATCGGTTTGGGGCGTGAGGCGTTCGAGCGGGCGGTAGCCGATGCTGACGCATTGGCAGACCAGCCGGTGGTCCGCGCGATCGCCGATGGCCACGTCGACCGATTCTCGTTGGCAGCCGAGGCGGTCCAGGTCGCGGCGTCCAACACGTTCAGGCAGCACAGCGACGATGCCGACGGTTTTTGGGAGGCGCTGGAAGCCCAGCATGACGAGCCTGGTGGTGAGGGCGAACCCTCGGCTGCGGAGCATTGGTCGGGGCGGTTTGGCAGCGCCGACGATGCTGCCCAGATTCCCCTGCGGCTGCCCCGCCTGCTCGCCCTGTTCCCTTCGGCCGCACGCAGCGCTTACTGACCGATGAGGCCTTTCCAACGTGACCATGCTGGTCACGGTTGGTGCAGCAGGTCCGAAGATTGGTGAGGGTGGGGGTCCCGCCGCCGCGGAAGGAATAGTTCACATCCGCTTCGCGCCGCCTCATTAGCGTGCCTCCATCGGCCGTCTCACCCTCCCGCTGGGAATTCAGTCGTCGAACTCCTCGTCGTCCGGGACCATCAGCCACTTGCCAGGCAGCCGCTTCCTCACCGCTTGCACCGCTTCCGGCGTGCGGCCATGGACCCACAGCCATGTCTCGCCGTCATTACGCAGTAACACATCAGGACCAGTGAACCAACGGACTCCTGGACCGTCCATCCCTGCCCAGAAGGGGAGGACCGGCAGTGGCAGGCGTTCGAACGCGGCGCTCACCACCGCATTCGCGGTGTCGTCTAACTCCCGGTTGTCGACCTCGCGCTCGTCGGCAGAAAACATCGCCTCCGACATCACCATCTCGACAAGCGCGACCGAGAGCCGATCCGAGTAGGGCACCCAACCGTCTGCGACGTTCACCACCACCGGCGGGTCGTCCTGACCGATCGCTCGGGCAGGAACGCCCCAGGATGCGCAGCTCTGCGCCTCCACCCGAAACACCAGGACACCATCAGGGTCGACGTCAAGACTCCGTGGCGATACCAAGTTGTCCTGAGCTGCGGTCAGGTCCCTTCGGCCACCGAACAATAGGTAAGCCTCACGCAGTGCCGCTGGCAGCGCGAAGCCGATTCGGTTTTCGCTCACCTGCAGCAGGGTCTGGTCGACACCATCGCCGTCGACGACTGGACGGCCAAACGCCGCGGTCAGCGCTCGAACGAAATTCCACCCCTGGTAGCGGTCGCCTGCGGCCAGTCCGTCGAGACCCTCGAGCATGTCGGTCACTATACGGACGGCCAGCTCACCCACCCAAAAAGTCAATCCTCGGAGAGGGCAGGCTAATCCCACCAAACCTGCCCCTCTCAAAACAACAGCCTCGCTCGTAAGTCTCGCAGGAATCGTGCCGCTGATCGACGACACAAAGGCGATGGCCGACGAACGAGAGCGCATGCAGGGGAGCCTGTCGGGTCTGTTCGGAATCTCGACGCTCAGCACGGACGCACGCAAGGTCGCTGCTCGGACGGGACTCGGTGTGGAACAGCCGCCCCACGAAGGCTCGATCCAGCGCTGTGCCCGAGCTTGTGCTCTGGAGCCCGGCGCGGCCCATGTGCAGGCTGGCCAGCGCTGCGCGCAGGTCTCTACGGGGAACGCCAGGTACCGGGGTGACGAGCATCCGGAGATCGTGCCTTGAAGTCGAAGCCCTGCGGCACAGAGCAAGCCAGTTGGATTGCCGGCATCGCCACGGGGTGTCGCTGGTCCGCGTGGTCGTTGCGGTCGCTGCTCTTCGACCTCGGACGATCTCACACCAGTTCCGGCGTTGCGGGCTCGAACTCCTGGGAGTGTCGTGCCGCGACGTCGCGAGTTCGAGCTCGTCAAGGCCGCGGTCCTACATCGGAGTGGAGTACGTCGCGCTCCGTGACTGCCATTCGGGGCCCAGGTGTTTTGGCAAGACGGTCCTCGCTGAGGCCGTCTGCCTCGACATCGACGTGCGGACCGCGTTTCCTCGGGCATTCTGCGGCTCACGCTTGGACGGCGAGCGAACGACCATGGTCGCGCGCTCGATCAGCTGAACGATGTCATCGCGAGCATCACGGGCTCCCCCTCTGTCTTCGTGACTTTGGAGAGTGCGGCCAATCATCTGGCGCACCTCTTCGATACGGGACCGGAGCGGTTGCCGCACCGCCATTCTGACTCCCACGAAGCCATGCGGCTTGTCGCACACTCTGTGCGACAAGCCCGCCGCAGCCCAGATACCTTTACGCTCTACACTCCCTGAAAAAGGAGCCGATTCGGCGCAACCATAACAAGGAGATCTTCCATTGATGCCCGAATATCGCGATGATCGATCACCGAACTGGATCAAGAGTAGTCGCAGTACATTGACCCAAGAGTGTATCGAGGTGACTAGAAGCCAAGACCATCACCTAGTCAGGGATTCAAAAGACCCTGGGGGTCCGATTCTCACTTTCCCCCAATCATCTTGGAAGGTATTTATCTCTAACGTCCGCAGCGGTTTTTACAAAACGCGGACAGGCATGCTCCGGGAAGCCCGGCCGCAGGTGGCTTCCTCATCAGTTTCGGTTGACCATCAGTCAGCAACGACGCGCTCTCCGCTGATCGGCGGGAGCGCAGGGAGCTCCGAAGTGGTGGACGAACCTGATTTCCTACCGCGACTGGTGGGTTCACAGGCACCTTCAGGCGTCAGGATCTGCCGAAAACCCGTCGCCCTGCTGGCTGTAGTAGGATTCCAATTGCCATCCCTGCCGCTACACCAACAATAACCATATGGCGGGAGCTGCGCGATGATCGTCGTTCTGGACTTGAAACGGCAACCGCGACTCCTCGACCCCCAGAGGCTTCCGCAGCACCCCGGGAAGCGTTTTGGCACTCCTCGGAGAGGATTGCATAGAACCGCTTCCGTCGTCGCGAGCTAAGATATGAGCCACCGTTAACCTTCCACCATTCGCGAGCTATCCCTGACTCAAAAAGGCGCCCCGCCACAGTATGCAGGGTATTCTCGTTCATCTCGCCGAGATCCCACACCATTGCCCAGTGGCCGACAAATAAATTCGCATAGACCTTCAGCACCGCATCGGGATCGCCAGTCGCGGCTGATCCATCAACGTAGAGGAACTGAGGATTTTCGAGTGCCAACTTTACGATGTCAAACTGCCTTTGTCGAATGAGGTGAACTTGGCTGATTCTATTTAGATTGTTTTGAATTAGCAAGGATATTGAAACACTAACGAGGGCGAGGCCGGAAAGTATAGCCGACGTGCCCCCGTATGCCTGACCGATATTCGAGAGGTCACTCCATTGGACCGAGAGGTCCGCCATCCAGGTCATCGCCACGGGAGAAAGTGCAATTAGGACCATCGAAGCTATCGCCGCCAGTGAGATGAACGCCTTCCGGCGCCATGATGCCCAGGTCTGAAAGCTCGACATACCACTCTCCGATAGTTTCGCACTCGGCTACCCTCATAGCCAGCATGGGCTGGCCGCGCAAGTACGTCGATGCAAGAGATTTCCGCAGTCGTTTGCCTGCATACCGATCGCGACGATGAGTTCGCAGCTGACCGGGCTGCCGACCGTCTTCGTCCGTAAGCAGGCCAAGGAGTACGGCCGTCGGCTTCGACCACGGCTCGGACCGGGCGGACTTCGACCGCGCGCGGGTCGAACTGGGCGCGGGACCGGCGGTGCTGCCTGACTACAGCAAGTCGATGAAGCACTACTGGAATGAGGCGACGTTCATCCCCGACCTGGAGGACGGCGCGGCTGCGTGGAACGTGGCCAGCCGGTTTCTGGAGCTGCGCGTCGACGACTTCGTGGGCGGGTTTCGTACTGCGACGCTTCGAGCGGTTCACCTCCGCCGAAGTACGTACGTGGTGGGTCGACGGCGTGTGCGTCCTGATCGGACCGGCATCCCGACAGCCCGCACGATCCCGCGCCGGCCGAGATCGACCTGGCCCCGGTCGCACCGATGATCGCCGGGCTCGGCCTGCCCTTCGTCACCGTCGACCTCGCTCTGCGCGCGGACGGCGTATGGCGTGTCATGGAACTGGGCGACGGGCAGGTGAGCGACCGACCAACCACCCTCGAACCTCAAACGATGATCACGGCCCTGCTTGTCGCGGCCCGCTGACCGGCAGCACTGTCTGTCTAAACATCCGCTCATGCCGCTGACAAGGCGCGGCGATCGTGGACGTGCTTCCCCATCGACCGAGGCGGCTGCGGGAGCCAGCGCTCGCGCCAAGCAAAGTTACTGGGCCGGCACTTCAAGGTCGTCGGCGGTCAGTGGCCCGGCGCGGGCCCGGTTTGGGGGAGCGGGTTGGGAGCAGCGGGGTGCCCTGAACGGCCTTGAACTGCGCCCAACGGCGTCGAACGGCGCTCAACTGCACCCACCCCTGCCTGCGGCTCTACGTTGCCGCAGCTATGAGGGGGCGCAGCGTCCTGTTTCACAGCGGAGTGCTCTGCGGTTCTGTGCAGCAGTCGACAGCGCTCTATGTCGCCTGGCAGGGGAGTGTGCGCAGGTCAAGGCGGTAAGGGGCCGTTGGTTGGCCTGGCCTTGCACCTGGGAGCAGATTGGGTGCAGGTTGGCGAAGTGGTCTCCGCGCCCGACGTGCTCACCGACGCAGGACAGGGGCGAGGGCTTTGACCTGTGGTGAGGTGGTCGAGCGGTGTGGCGTGACCTCCCAGTAGAGGTCGAAGTGGTCTGGCGTTGCTGCTCCCGGGATGGCTGGCGCCGGCCGGCGTCTCGGTTCGCCTAAGGCCACGTCTGAAGGCGTGCTGCAGATCGATGTGGAGCGTTGCGGGTGAGCTTGCTGGAGTCCGCCGCAGTGTCGTCATTCGAGACACCGATCCCACGGGCAACGTCCCGAGCATCCCCTTATGGCTGGAAACCTCTTCGGCGATCCCGAAGCGATTAGCGCTGGCGCCCGTTCGTGGGCGGTAGGGAGGCGTCCACTCGTGTCGAGATGAGGGCACTGGACCATGCGCGGGTCGGTTGAGTGCGGCTTCGTCGGGCAGGTTGCGAAACGGGATCTTCGATAACCGTGACATCGGTGCGTGGATGCCTCGGCTCGGCATGACGAAGACCGTTCGGCTCAGTCTGTGGTTGTTCGACCCGGACCCTGGACATCGGGCCTCATGCTGCCGCTATCCCGGTCACGAGCATCTTCAGGCCGCGGGTGAAGTCGGCTTCCGGGCTGGATTTCTGGCTGACGTGCGAGAGCGCCTCAATGTGGGGGAAGTTTCGTCCGGCGAGTGTGCCGATGCGGGCGGCGGTGTCTTTCGCTGTTGCCGGGGGTGAGGTGAGAGGGCCGGCGAGTTCGGCCTGGGCGCTGCCCATGATCAGGCCGAGGATGGCGCGGAAGGCGGCGAGCAGGTCTCGGTCGCCGAGCGCCGAGCGGCGCAGCGCCGCGATGAGAGCCTCGGCTGGGGCGAATCCGGCCGCGGAGGTGGACCGACGGGTGAGTACGAGTGGGATGGCGGCCGGGTGTGCGCGTACCGCCCGCCAGGTCACGGTGGCGATCTGGATGGTGTCGCGCCGCCAGTCGGACGTGGGTGGCGGTAGGTCGACGGCGGAGATCACGGCGTCCACGACCAGTTCCTCCAAGCCTTCACGATCTCGGACGTAGTTGTAGAGCGTCATCGGTCCGGTGCCCAGCGCCGTCGCCAATGACCGCATGTTGAGGGCTGCCAGACCGTCGCGATCGACGAGGCGTAACGCCTCCGACCGGATGTCGTCGAGCGTGTAGCGCGCGCGGACCATCACACCTCCTTGACACGTACGTTGTACGTATGCAAGCGTACTTCACACGTACGCCGTACGTGTGAAGGGGGAGCCAATGACCGCCACCCGGGAAACCTCACCGACTGCGTTCGCCGTCGACGGGACCCGCTGCGCCGCCTGGATCACGCTGCCCGACCGGCCTGGACCGCATCCGGCCGTCGTGCTCGTACATGGTCTCGGCGCCACCCACGACATGATGCTCAGCCAGTACGAACACCACTTCGCCGCCGCGGGAATCGCCACCCTCGCCTTCGACTACCGGCACACCGGCGCCTCCGGCGGATCTCCCCGGCAGCGCATCAGCATGCGCCGCCACCGCGCCGACGTGCACGCCGCGCTCGACTGCCTGCGTGCACGCGGCGACATCGACGCCACCCGAATCGGCCTGTGGGGGACCAGCCTCGGGGCGATGCACGCGCTACGCGTCGCCGCCACCCGCGACGACCTGGCCGCGGTGGTCGTGCAGTGCCCCATCGTGTACGGGCCGGCCGCCGCCGCCCGCTCCGGACCGCGCGCCGTGGCCCGGCTCAGCCCAGCCGTCATCGTCGACGCGGCGCGATTCCTGCTCGGCCGGAAACGCAGATATGTGCCGATCGTCGCCGCGCCCGGAGCCACCGCGGTCGTCACCGTGCCCGGCGCACTCGACGGCTGGAACTCGACCACCCCGCCAGGTGCCCTCTTCGACAACCGTATCGCCGCCGCGAACGCGATCGGCCTGGCCACGGTGACCGCGACCCGTCATGCCCGACGCATCAGCGCACCGTTGCTCGTCTGCGTCTCGGACAACGAAACTCTGATGGACCCGCGCCACGCCGCCCTCGCCGCCGCACGGGCACCCCGCGGCACCGCCCGCCACTACGCCGCCAACCACTTCGAGGTCTACCACCCGCCGATGCTCGCCACCGTGCTGGCCGACCAGACCCACTTCCTGACGGAGCACCTCCATGTCAATTAGTGATCTACGCCGCCACAACGACGAACGCTTCACCGACCTCGCCGCCAGGCTCACCGACCGCGAATGGGCCCAGCCCAGCCGCTGCGACGGATGGACGAACCACGATGTCCTCGCCCACCTCGTGATCGGCCTGACCATCCCGCTACACCAGGTGCTCACGGCGATGGTCCGCCACGGCGGATCCTTCGACCAGGCCAACGCCACGCTCGCCCGCGACCTGGCCGCACGCACCACACCGGCCGACCTACTGGCCGAGTTCACCCAAGCCAGCCGCAAGCCCCGTGGCATCGGTCGCCTCTTCCCGCCCCAGCTCCTGCTCGGCGACCACGTCATCCACGAACTCGACATCACCACCGCGCTGCACCGCGAACCGGCCATCCCGCCCGACGTCCTCGCCGCCGTACTCAACACCGAGGTACACATCCCAAACCCATTCATCCCGGCCCGCGCCCGCGCCGCCGGCCTGCACTTACACGCCGACGACATGCCCTGGGAACACACCCGAGGGCCAGGCCAGCCACCCAGCGTGACCGCCTCTGCCGCTGACCTCGCCTCAGCCCTGGCAGGACGGCAGGAGGCACTCCTGCGCTGCCACGGCGACGGACTCCCCGTCCTACGCCAGCGAATGCCACACCGCCGCCCGACCCCACCAAAGTCCCGCCACTGACCAAGTGGCCAGCCCCTGACCGGCGCACCGCGTTACCAGCTGTATCGCCGGTCGCCCAAACGGGCGGGCGGCCAGCAACGGGCAGCCACGCGAATCCGGAGGCACGAACGCCGTCAACGTGTTCGACCTGCTCGAGCTACTCGCGGGCGCCACGATCCAGTGCGCGCTCATGCCCTTGACCGCGCGTCCGGCATCGCCTTGTCGTGCCGAAGGGCGGATGCCGATCACCGGTAGCTCAGCACTACGATCGCGGCCGGATTGTGCCAGAACGAGTCACGCGGAGAATGGGCCGCGCACCGTGACACCTCCGTAGACGACAACGCTCTGCCCGGTCACGTAGGACGAAGGCGATGAGGCCAGATAGACGGCAGCCGCAGCGGCATCGTTGGGAACGCCGAGCCGGCGCATCGGAATCTCGGGCACCTCGTCGGCGGGCTGCACAGAGTTTGCTAACCGCCGTTGCGATGGCGCCGCAAGCCACGACGTTCATGCGGACCCCGTCGTCGGCGTACTCAGCAGCGACGGTCTTGGCGAGACTTACGAGGCCCGCCTTGGCGGCCGCCGTGCGGGAACTCCTCAACCGCCAAGCAGCCGACGACGGCGTCCAGGTCGTATCTCCGAAACGGATGAAGAAATAAGACACAAGGTGTCAGGTTTTGGGTTGAGCATGGGTCTGCTTCTCAGCGTCGATGGCGGGAAGCCGGAAATTCGGATGGATACCTACAGATAAGGACGTTCGTGCGCGAAACTCCAGAAGATCTCAAAGAGCTTCAGGGCCTCCTTGATGCCTCCCTCTCCCGTTCCACCGCGCACCTCCGCTCGATCATCAGCACTGAGCGCACCCTGAACGCGGAGCAGCTCACCCACGTCCTCGCCGGCATGTGCACCCTCGCCCTGTCCACCGTGACGGCGAAGGGCGAGCCGCGGATCAGCGGTGTGGATGGGCATTTCCTACACGGCAAGTGGCTTTTCGGCACGGCGCGCGGCTCGGCCAAGGCACGTCATCTCTCGGCGCGGCCCGCCGTGAGCGCCGCGCACATGCGCGGTGAGGACCTGGGGGTGTTCACACACGGGAGGGTGGAGATCCTCAACCCCCAGGACGGCGAGCCGGCCGAGGACTGGCCGGACCTGCTCGCATACCTCAAGGACTTCTACGGCGAGGACCTCTTCGACTGGGACAACGACGTTGTCTACTACCGGCTGCGTCCGCACTGGATGGCCGCCTACGCGCCCGACATCGCCAAGCTCACTGAGCTGTCCCAGTCCTGATCCCGCAGCAGTGGCCGGATCGGGACCAGCCACGTCATGAGAGATCGTGAGGCATTCGCCCAGATCCCCTGGACGGCGACCTGCGGTGAAGCGCGTGTTCGGTTAGTTCGGCAGGGCATTGGCTGTACGCCCATGCCCTGCCTCGTTTGCGAGAGGGTGGACGAAGGTTGACTGAATACGGATCGGGCGTCGCGAGGATGAGACGCGACACCATCGACGTGGTGGGGGCCCGTACCAACAATCTGCGGGACGTGTCCGTGAGCATTCCCAAGGGCGGCTCGTCGCCTTCACCGGCGTGAGCGGCAGCGGCAAGACCTCGCTGGCCATCGATACCCTGCACAATGAAGCCCAGCTACGGTATCTGGAGGGGCTTTCGCCGTTCGTACGGCAGTACATCACCCAGCGCAATCGGCCAAAGGTCGACCGTATCCTTGGCCTCGGCGCGACGCTCGCGGTCGACCAGCGCCGTCTGAACCGTAACCCCCGTTCCACGGTTGCGACGATCACCGGCATTGACGGGCACCTCGGGCTGCTGTACTCGCGCCTCCCGCGGATCGGCGCAGACCCGGCGGCCGTCAGTGGTAACGAGTATCTGACGACCGCTCACTTCGACCGCAATACGCCGGAAGGGAGCTGTTCGGACTGCCACGGGGTGGGCGGACGCTGGCAGGCGCAGGAAGACTTGGTCATCACCCATCCGGAGCTTCCGCTCTTCGAGGGGGCATCGCCCTGGTACGCCAAGTGGCGATCGGGGGAGCACGCGTTCGTACCGGCGCTTGCCCAGAAACGGGGCGTGGACCTCGGCCGGTCGTGGCAGTCGCTGCCTGAGGAGTTCCGTCACTGCGTGCTCTACGGCACGGGTGACGAGAAGATCGAGGCGACCGTCGACATGTCGAACAGGAATGAGAGGGCCCTGGTGACCTACACCTCGAGTGAGCCGCTGCGGGGCGCGCTCGCCGAGGTGGAGCGGGTGTTTGTGAACGCCCAGACGTCAGCGCCAAGCAGCGCTACCTGCCGTACATGCGCAAGCAGCTTTGCGGCACCTGCGGCGGCAGCGGGTACGACCAGGTGGCCCGGTCCGTGCGGCTCGGTGGACTGACCTACCCCGACCTGCTCGAGGTGGAGGTGCGGGAGGTGCGCGACTGGGCGAAACGCGTGGCGGACGAACTGGACGCCCGGCAGCGTGAGGTGGGTGATCCGCTGCTGCAGGATCTCGGCCGACGGCTCGGAATCCTTGACCGGCTCGGCCTGGCCCATCTCCAGCTGTCCCGGAGCGCGGCGACACTGTCCGGGGGTGAGTTGCAGCGGACCCGGCTCGCCGCGCAGCTCAGCACTGAGCTGAGCGGCATCATCTTCGTCCTGGACGAGCCCGGGACCGGGCTGCATCCGGCGGACAAGGCACACCTGCTCGACATCGCCCTGGAGCTGCGCGAGGCCGGCAACACCGTACTCCTCGTCGAGCACGACCCTGAGCTGATCGCCCGAGTCGACTGGGTGATCGACATGGGGCCCGGCGCGGGCCGATTTGGCGGTGAGATCCTCGTGTCCGGGCCTCCCGCCGACGTGGCCGCTCATTCCACGTCGTTGACCGGGCGCTATCTGGCCGGCGAGGGGCCGCGGCTGCACCGGACCCGCCGCCCGGCCGGGGATGCCACCGGCTGGGTGGAGCTGCACGGCCTGCGCGCACACAACGTGACTGCGGATCTGGTGCGCTTCCCCGCCGGTCGGCTCACCTGCCTGACCGGGGTGAGCGGCAGCGGTAAGAGCAGCCTCCTCGCCGCGCTCGGGGCGAGAGTGGAGGCCGCCCTGAGCGGGACGGCGACCGACGCGGTGCGGGAGGTGACCGGCCTTGAGGGGTTCAGCTGGGTTGCCGTCGTCGATCAGGAACCGCTGGGGCGGACGCCTCGGTCCAACCCGGCTACGTACAGCAAGGCGTTCGACATCGTCCGCAAGCTGTTCGCCGAGACCGACGTGGCGCGCGAGCGCGTGGTCAATGCCTCCTGGTTCAGCTTCAACACCGCGGATGGCGGGCGCTGCGAGACCTGCACCGGTTATGGCCGCAAACTGGTCAACATGCACTTCCTACCGGACGTGTGGGTGGTGTGCGACGCGTGCGAGGGCCGGCGCTACAAGCCGGAGGCGCTGGAGATCACGTACCGGGGGCTGGCCATCGATCAGGTGCTGGAACTCACCGTTGCTGAGGCCGTGGAGCAGTTCTCCGAGCCCCGGCAGCTCGTAGAGACCCTGGGAGCTCTGAACCAGGTCGGACTCGGCTATCTCCAGCTCGGCCAGAGCGCCACAGAGTTGTCCGGAGGCGAGGCGCAGCGGCTGAAGCTGGCGTCGGCCATCCAACGCGGTGCTGCGAGCCGCAAAGCCGGGCTCGTCGTTCTCGACGAGCCCGTCTCGGGCCTGCACCCGTCTGACATCCAGCGCGTGGTGGACGCGCTCGATGTGTTGCTGGACTCGGGCAACACCGTCGTCGTGGCCGAACACGACATCCCCGTCGCCGCGTCCGCGGACTGGGTGATCGACCTGGGGCCGGGAGCCGGTCCGGATGGGGGCGCGGTGGTCGCGGCGGGCACGCCGGAGGCCGTCGCGACAGCGGACACCCCGACTGCCGGCTTCTTTCGGCGGTACGCGGCGGGCCTACCGCTCCTGGAGATCGGGAAGTCCTGCGCTGACCAGGGGCCGGGCGGGTTTCGGACCCGGTGGGAGCAGTAAGTCTGCCCGCTCCCACCGGGTCCTCTTGAGCCGACAGCCCGGATGTCCGCTGGGCGCATTCCGCACGGTCTGTGTCCGGCTCGGTCAACGTGTCACCCGGTGGTGAGCAACTCGTCCTCGGAGTCCGCCGCAATGGTCGTCCGACGTATGGCGACGGTGACGAGCAACGCGGTGCCCGTCAGCGCCACACCGAACCAGAGGGCGCTGTCGACGCCAAGACTGTCGGCGAACCATCCACCGAACAGCGCGCCCAGCGCGATGGACGTGTTGTAGCCCATGGTGTTGATGGACATGGCTGCCTCGAACTTTCCGGGTGCGGCGCCGAGCATCAGGTTGATCTGGCACAGGTTCGCGGCGCCGAAGGACGCTCCCCAGAGGGCAACGGCGAGGATCAGTCCGGGCCGTGTGTGCCCGATTGTGAGCAGCAGCAGCATCGCCGTCACGAGCCCTGCGCAAGCGAGGACGAAGCTGACCCAGAGGTTCTTGGTTACCGTGTGGCCGGCGATGAAGTTGCCGGCCGTGCCGCCGACGCCGTAGATCACGAGCAACACGGTGATGAAGGCGGCCGAGGCCGACGCCTGTTCCTCCGCGAAGGGCCGGATGTAGGTGTACGCGCCGAAGTGGCCGAGCACGTACAGCGTCACGGCGACCATCACCAGGCGCAGTTGCGGGTACTGGATCGGGAGTCGGAAGACATCCCGGACCGGGACGGCGTTATGCGAGGGCAGCGAGGGAATGATCACGGTGACCGCGAGGAACATCAGCGTGCTGAGGCCGGCCCAGATGAGGAATGTGGCGCGCCAGTTGGTGAGACTTTCCAGGAACGTGCCGAGTGGAATGCCCACCACCGCGGCGATCGAGATGCCGGACAGCGCGACCGCCGACGCGCGGGGGGCGAGACGTCCGGGTACGAGGCGCATCGCCATGCTCACGCCGATGGCCCAGAAGACGCCGTTGGCGAATCCCATGACGAGCCGGGTGGTGAGGACCAGGGCGAAGTTCGGTGCGGCGGCGGTGAGCAGGTTACCCAGGGCCAGGATCGCCAGGAGTACGGACAGCAGGATGCGCCGGTTGATGCGCCTGGTCCATGCGACGATGAACGGCACGCCGAGGCCGGCGGAGATGCCGTACAGCGTGACCATCAATCCGGCGACGCCCGCGGACACATCCAGGTTCGCGCTCACCGGCGTGAGCAGGCCGACGGGCATCAGTTCGGTGGTGACGAAGGTGAACAGGCTGGCCGTGATGACGGCGACACCCAGCCATGACCTCATGGTCGAGTACGGGTGCTCATCGATTGTGGTCATGTCTTCTTTCTTGTCGTGAGGGGCCCGCGGTCGGCGATGTCGCGTGTGTCATCGGCCGACTCCCCGCTCACCGCTGGCGACGGCGAAGTTGGTCCGGGGTACTGGGTTCCGGCCGACAACAGCCGTACCGAGCCGGTCCTGCTCGAAGCCTCACCCGAATGGATCAATGAGTCCAACACATGCTTGTCACCTCATCGATCGTGAACGAAGATGGATCGGTGGAGCTACAGCAGATGCGCTACGTCATCGCAGTCGCCGAGACGAACAGCTTCACCCGGGCCGCCGAGCGCTGCCTGGTGGTGCAGTCCGCGCTCAGTCACCAAATCGCGCGCCTGGAACGAGAACTGGGCGCGAAACTCTTCGAACGCACCAGCCGACGGGTCCGGTTGACCCCGGCCGGCGCCGCGTTCCTGTCCGCCGCCCGTCAGTGCGTGGACGCCGCAGAGCGGGCTTCCGCCGAGGTCGCGGCGGCCGTCGGTGAGGTACGCGGACGGCTCGTGATCGGCCTGATCGCTACCGTCGCCGCAGTCGACCTTCCCGGCCTCCTGCGAGACTTCCGTCAGCGGTACCCGTCCGTACGCATCAACCTCCGCGCGGGTGCGAGCGAAGAACTCATCGAGCAGGTCAAGCAGGGCGCTGTCGAGGCGGCCTTCCTCGGCCTGCCCACCACCGCGCGTCCCGAAGGCGTCAACGCCCGAGAACTCGCCCGCGACCGGCTCGTCGCCGTGGTCGCCCCGGACCATCCCCTCGCCGCGGAGTCAGCGGTCAGCCTGCGTCGGCTCTCCACCGAAGTGTTCGTTGACCTACCGGCCAAGACCGCCGGGCGGATCCAGTCCGATCAGGCATTCGCGGCCGCCGGTCTCAGCCGCGACGTCGCCTTCGAGGTGACCACCGCCTACCTCACGTCCCGGCTGGTCGAGCAGGGACTTGCCGTGGCGATGCTCCCGTCCGCCTACGTGCCGCAGCTCACCGGCGTGACCACCATCCAGGTCACGGACGCGCCGACCCGCGTCGAGTACGTGATCTGGAGCCGAGCCGAGCGCACGCCCGCGGCGAAGGCCTTCCTCGCCCTGCTCGATATCCACGCCAATGACGCTGGAAGCTATGAGTGACGCTCGCTGGTCACCGCTGGGGGCGTCTCGATCGCCCACGCAACGACTGCGGCGGGGTGCCAGCATGGACTTGCTACGAGCCGTGGGCTTCAACTCACCCTGACATCGTGGGCTCCGCGCCAGTACCAGAGCAAGGCCTGGTTCGGCTGGCCCTGTTAAGATCCTCGTTATGGGTACGCTGGTTCTCTAGTACGGGACGTCGCGTTGAGTCTTCTCCGCGGCGGGTCCTACGCGCGCCCGACGGCGAGGCCGTTGTAGGCGCGAGGCCCCGTACATCGATGCGCATCCTCAGGGAGCGCATGTGCCGCGACCGCTGGCGTTGCCGCCCGCGCGTCGCGCAAGGAGCCCTGTGATGACTCATAGTTCCAGTTCCCCATCCCCGGCCCGGCCACCAACGAGTGCCGCCGCATACCGTCCGCACCGCATCTGCGCGATCCGTGGCGGGGTCGTCCGTTTCGCCGAACGCACAGTACTCCGCGGTGTGGAGTTCGTCGTCGGCGCTTCGGAGCGGATTGCGGTAATCGGCGACAACGGCGCCGGCAAGTCGACACTTCTTGGCGCCATCGCGGGAACCGTCACCCTGGCCGCTGGCGAACGACTGGTCGAGTTGCCCGGTGGTTTCGCCCTGGCCGAACAGCGGCCCGACTTTGCGCCCAACGCGACGGTCGCCGCAGCGCTCAACCACCTGCTTGCTGACGTACACCGGATCGAGTCCGAGATACAGGAGACCGCCGAAAAAGTGGCGCATGCGAAGGTCGATGAGCAGCCTGCTCTCCTCGACCGGCTGGGCATGCTGATGGATCGCTTCGAGGCGAGGGACGGGTACCAGCTTGACCAGAGGGTGGACGCGGCGCTCGACCAACTCGGACTCGGCGGGCTCGACCGTGCTCGGCCTGTGAGTTCTCTGTCCGGCGGCGAACGTGCGCGGCTCGCTCTCGCGGCAGCGCTGTCGTCGGAGGCGGAGCTGCTGCTGCTCGACGAGCCGACGAACGATCTTGATGACGCAGGCGTCTCCTGGCTGGAGGAGTGCCTCTCGAGGCATCGAGGTGCCCTCGTGGCGGTGACACACGATCGCGTCTTCCTGGACAAGTTCGCCACGGCCATCATCCGAGTCGAGGACGGCGCCCTGCGGCGTTACGGCGACGGGTACGCGGGCTACCTCGCCGCCCGTGCGGCCGAGCGGCGGCGGCTGCTGGAGGAGCACGAGGCGTGGCGGCGAGACTTGGCGCGGAACGAGGCACTCATCGCCTCCAACGCGTTCCGCCTCGATGCGATCCCACAGAAGCAGGAGCGGGCCATCTTCGGGCACGCCGCGTTCCGCGCACGCAGCCGTGACCACGGTGTGACCCGACGAATCGGGATGGCGAAGGGACGCGTTGCGCGCCTTCGCGCGAACCCGGCACCGCGGCCAGCGGACCCGCTCCGCTTCCTGTCACCGTTCACCGGCGATCGGCTACGGGAGGCCGGCGACGACTCCTGCCCCAGCGCGCTGCTTCTCTCGGCAGACGCCGTGCGTTTGGGCGTCAACGGAGGAGGACCGCGACTCGCACTCGATTCGCTGCAGGTCCGCGCGAGTGAGCGATGGCTCATCTCGGGACCGAACGGCGCGGGCAAGACGGCGCTACTCCGCCTGCTCGCAGGCGAACTTACCCCACAGCAAGGCACAATGCGGCAGTTCCCCAATCTCCGGGTGGCGTGGTTGCGTCAGGATCTCGCGACCTTCTCTCGAAAGACTCTCCTAAATGCCTTTGCCAACGCCACCGACGCGTACCGCGACGACGCCGCGGAACTACTGCTCAGGCTCGGCCTGTTCCACCCTGACGACCTCACCCGGATTCTCTCCGAGCTGTCGATCGGGCAACGCAGACGGTTCGAAGTCGCCGTCGCGGTAACGGCGCCAAGTGACATTCTGTTGCTCGACGAGCCTACGAATCACTTGAACCCGGAACTCGTCGAGCAACTGGAGGATGCTCTGCGCCACTATCCGGGTGCTGTGCTCACCGTGACTCATGACCGACGCTGGCGTCAACGCGCGAGAACGGCCGGCCAGCTGGGCAGCCTCCACGTGTCCCCCGGAGGGGATGTTTCTGTGATGCCGTCAGCAGTCTGAACCCGGGTGACGCGTTGGTGTGTGCCAACGTGAGTGGCTCCGTTCGTTGCCGGACTCGGCGAGGTAGAGGTGGACGCCGTTGTAGACCGCGTCCCCGGCAACGACCAGATCGAGCGACGGCACATGCAGCACCGTCGTGCCGTCGGTCTCGCTGTGGCCGACCTCGATCGCGACCAGCTTCCCCACCTTGAGAACGGCGGCGGGCCCGACGGAATGGTCGCCGTGGCCGTGTGTGGGCAAGGCGGGCATGGTGGAAGATGCCGAAGGTGGCGGGGGCGGCCGGTCCGGACCGCCCCCGCCAGGCATCACTCGGAGATGACGAATTGGGCGGTGCTGGTGGTGTCGTAGTGGACACCGTTCTTCTCACCGTGGCGAATGCAGTCGGTCGTGACCGTGCGGGATTGGACCAGAACGCCGGTGGCCGGGACGGTCGGAAACCAGAGGTCACGTCGACGAGGGCGCCGTTGTTCTCTGAGTCGTAGTCGTCGGTGGAGTAGCCGAGAACGGTGGCGGAACAGCGTACGTAGATATAATTGGCGTCCACCCGGTCGTTGCAAGGGGTGTGGCCGCACTGCGCGGCATCCACATCGAAGGAATTGGCTACCCCGCGCTGCTGGTGCGACCGTGCAGCCTCGTCCTTCACGCGCAGATTCTGGTCAGGCCGCACTTCACAACTCCGCATTCAGGTTCGCTGGAAGCAGACGCAGTCCAACAAAGCAACACGGTCCGGCTAGTGTCGATCTCATGATCGCAAGGCGGGAAATCACGTATGACATCGACGGGTTGACGATGGTCGGTCACATGTCGCGGCCAGGGGGCGGTGGGCCATGGCCGGCCGTGCTTCTTGGACATGACGGCGTCGGCCTCGATGACTATCAACGCGGCCGAGCCGACGACCTCGCCGAACACGGCTATCTGACCTTCGCAATGGACTACCACGGCGGCCGGACCTTTTTCGGCGAGCCGCAAGCGATGCTGGATCGGGCCCTGCCGCTGATGGCCAACCCCGCCCGCATGTTGACCATCGGTCAGGCCGCGCTCGACGTGCTACTCGCTGAACCCGGCGCCGATCACAATCAACTTGCCACGCTGGGTTACGGGGCCGGCGGTCGAATCGTGCTGGAACTCGCCAGGACGCGAGTACCCTTCAAAGCGCTCGCCGTAATCCACCCCGGCCTGCCAACCCCGCGCGCCGAGGACTGGACGCATGCCGGTGGGGCCTTCCTGCTCTGTACCGGTTCCGAAGATCCGCTCTGTACTCCCGCCCAAATCCTAACGTTCAGCAGCGCGCTCCAGGACGCTGGCGTCGATTGGCGAGCACACATTTATGGCGGAGCCAAACATGCCTTCTGGGCCGCTCCGACTCAACCTGACGGGACACCTACCGGCGGCGCTGACCACCTCAGCCCAACCGTGCCCGGCGTGGGCTACCACGCCGCCCACTCCGCGCGGGCGTGGCGGGCAATTCTCGACTTGTTCAGCGAAAGCATCGGGGCGCAGTCACCCGGATGCTAGGTCGTGTGTCAAGAGTGGTCGGGTGACGGGGTCGGGTTGAGGCGATCTTGGTGCGTAGGTTCTAGCGGCTGGGGGCGGTCGCTGAAGGTGATGGCGAAGGCGGTTTCCAGCGCATCATCTATCGGGTTCTGCCTGCCCCGGTGGGGTCCTGGGGCCGGATCGCCAGGTGCAGACACTTCAACGCGGCCTGCTTGTTGGGGAAGTGGCCGCAGGCTTTGATCGCGTGACAGGCGTGTCACTATCCTCGCGGATATTGGCATTGCCGCCACTGGTGTGTGTGGGCCGTGCGCGCGACTCGGAGTGGAGCCGCCGGAGATCAGGACGCTGATGCCGCCCCCGAACTGGTGCGGCCGCCGCGCCGGTGAGCGACCCAATCGGCTCGTCACGTGCCGTGACGGTCGGTGCGGGGTGCGCGGTGTCCGGGCTCGGCCACCCGGACCCGCCCCTCGGGCAGGGGGCGGGCCGACGGCGCCGATGCGCCGCCGGTCGAGCGGGTTCACGGTCAACGCCGGTGGCGTCTCGGTCAAGCCCGTAACCCTTCAGCACTGTGACGCCGGCGCCGCGGAAGAGATAGCTCAGGCGCTCGTCCAACGGTGCGCCCCCAGACGATGGCGGTTCGGCACCGTCCGCCCAGGCTGTCGCGGAAGCCGCGAATCCGCCGTCGGCTCCACCATTGGTGAACACGCCGGTGTCGTGTCGTGTGGGAACTGGCCGGTGAGGATCGACGAGCGTGACGGGCGGCACAGCGAGTCGGTCGCCGTGTAGTTGGTGAAGGTGACCCCTTCATTCTGTAGTCGCTGCACCTGCGGCAGGTATCGCACGAGGTTCCAGGCGAGGTCATCAACGAGCACGAAGATGATGTTGGGTGCGGTGGCAGTGGGCGCCGGAGGAGCGGGCTGCGCGCCGCGTGCCGGTGTCCAGGCGGCGAGCAGTGTCAGCCCGGCCACGAGGGTGGCAGCGAGGAGGCGTCGGTAAGTGATAGCCATGCTGCCAAGCCTGGTTAAAATTTCTCAGGATTCATTCAACAACTGGTGATGATCCGATCAACACCCCGGTAGCCGCACAGCCCGGCCCGCGCCACCGTGGCCATCGGGGGAGTGGGCTTCGGCCGACGCCGATGAGGCCGCCCGAGGTGACAGGCAGCCGACGAATCAGTGCCGCCAGTCGCTGAAGGCGAGGGAAGGCCGCCCCTCTCGCGGGCCCGACGAGCGGCAGTCCGGGAGACGACGGATACTCGCCTGATGACTGGACCGGATCTCGACCCCGAACAGTATCCGCCCATCGACCCGCGTGAACCGGTGCCCGACGACGCGGGCGTCCTTCTGCCTGGCGCGCCGGACGAACTGCCCGAAGCCCCGGCCGAACCGACGCCAGACGACGGTGGCAACGCCGGCGGCGTACGCGAGCCGGCATAGATCCGTCCGCGTTCGCGCGCGACACCAGCCCGACCGCCGATGCCGGCCCCGACGGCGATCAAGCCGTCGGGGCGCCGCCCACCGGCCCCGCATACGTCGCCGGCTACCGCGAGCCCGGTTTGCGGGAGCAGGTTGGGAGCAACGGGGCGCCCTGAACAGCCTTGAACTGCGCCCAACTGCGTCGAACGTTACTCAACTGCACCCACCCCTGCCTGCGGTTCCACGTCTACCCACGTCAGAGTGGGTGCGGCGTCCTGTTTCCCGCGGAGTGCTCCGTGGTTCTGCGCAGCGGTCGACAAGGTTCTATGTCGCCTGGCTGGGCAGTGTGCGCAGGTCAAGGCGGTAAGGAGTCGTTGGTAGGCCCGGTCTTGCAACTGGGAGCAGATTGGGCGCAGATTGGCGAAGAGGTCTTCGCGCCCGAAGTGCTCACCGAGGCCGGACAGAGACGAGGGCTTTGGCCTGTGGCGATGCGGTGGAGCGGTGCGGTGTGACCTCCCAGTAGAGGTCGAAGTGGTCAGGCGTTGCTGCTATCGGAAGCTGGCACCGGTCGACGTCGCGGTTCGTGTAAGGCCATCTGGGGCGTGCTGTAGATCGATGTGGAGTGTTGCGGGTGAGCTTGCTGGAGTCCGCCGTAGTTCCGTCGTTCGAGACACCGGTCCCATGGGCAACGTCCTGAGCTGGCCTTTCAGGCCGTAGACCTCGTCGGTGAGCCCGAAGGCGTCGGCGTTGGCACCCTGCGGCGGCAGTACAACGGCGTCCGCACTTGCCGAAGAGCGGATACCGCTGATATCGGCTTCGAGCGGAGGCGGCCTGGGCAGCAGATTTTACCGAGGCGAGGGTATGCGTAGTAGTGGGCGCGGATCTGACGGGCGGGAACGGACATCATCTGATCGTCACCGATCGGGATTCGGGTACTCAACCGACATTCCGCACCGACGCCAGCGCCAGGCTGAAGTGAACCTGCATCTGCATCTGCACCTGCCGCTGATGGTGCTCACCCGATGCCCGCCCATGTGCCGATGTGGTAGTGGCGTTACAACCACTGCTCATCAATGTTGCCGGCGTACAGGTAGGCGGTGCGGTAGGCCGACCGCGCGAACAGCTCCGACTCGTCCGAGTACACAGCAGCGAGCAGGCCCGGCTGGTACCACCTGCCGTTCGTGATGCCACCAACCTCTGCGACCGGTTGCATGGCGGTCAGGTCGAGCTGGCCGACGGCCGAACCGGTCAGCCTGGTAACCGTGTCCGCGACGTCCATCGCCGCATACGCCAAGGCCAGGGCCTCAACCCAGCCGTCGATGCTGCGATGCAACGGGATCCACTGCCCATCGTCGGCACCGGCTATACCGAACGTGCCGTCCGGACCGATCAGGAACGCATACGGCACAGCGCTGCGTTGCGGCCCGGCCCCGGAAAACCACCCCTGGGGAGCAAACGTGTCTTCCCACTCCGGCGTGTCCACGCTGAGCATCCGCGGACCTGCACGGCCCCCACCAGCCAGACTGACCAAAGCTCCCACCCGGCAACAGCAGCGGCCATTCTCATCTGGCGTAACCCAAGTGGTGTCCAACCGTGCGTTATGCCTCCGACCGAGTGACCTTGGCATGGCACCGGTGGGCCGCTGGCGACGGCGCTGTACACCCGGCCAACAGGATGGACCACGCTCGCCTACGGCGTTCCCACACTGCTGATGTGGCTGGGGATCTCCCCCGTCGCCGCGTTGGCCGTGGTGACCGTCCGGATCCGGGGCGCTGGTCGCGCTGCGCGCCGGTCCTGGGGGCGTCGTGCCAACCCCGGGATCCGATCGTCGGTGATTCCAAATCCCATTCCGAGTAAGGACGATCGAGCGGTGATCGCCGTCGCAGACCTGATGGAGCACGGCCGGCACCCGCAGGGAAGAACGGGCATCGGCTGGTGCTCGCCGTGCTGGGCGCGGCCCAGGTGATTTTCGTGGGCTGGGTCCTCACGGCGGAGACGGTTTCGCGCGGGCCGGGCCCTACAGTTCGGTGGCGGTGTCGAGGGCCGCATCGTCTGGTCCGGTCGAGCCGCCATACGTGGCGATCTTGTACTCGGTCGCCGCCAGGGAGAGGGTCAGCTCACGAATCCGGCGACGGATGATGTCGCGATGTTCAAGCAGCATGTCGAGCCGCTCGGGCACCGTGTCCTGCCCGGCGTCCACGAGCGAAATGTAGTGCTGTAGGTCGCGCATCGGCATCCCGGACAGCCGCATCCTGGTGAGGAACACCAGGCGCCGCACCGTTTCGGAGTCGTAGACGCGATGACCGTAGCGGTCGCGGGCCACCTCGACCAGCCCGGCCCGCTCGTAGTAGCGCAGCGTGTGAGGCGTCATGTCGAGCAGGTCGGCGACCTCGGCGATCGTCATCGGCTCGGGCACGTCGGCCAGGTCGGTGAGGCGGTGGATCACCTCGACCGACAGCGGGCCGTCATCCCCAACCGTTTCCAGGGCCCTGGTCATCAGATCGTCGGTGGCCATGACATCACCCTAGCCCGGCCGGACCGACGCCGGGACGCCGTCGAAATCGGCGCTGCGGGCAGTCTCGGCCCACCGCTCGACCTCGTCCAGACCACGCCGGTACACGCCCGAGATACGCTCGACCGCTTCGCGCCCGAGCGGCAGGCGCAGCGGCACCTCCTCGCTGTGTGCGAGGGACACGATGATCTCGGCCGCCCGCGTTGGGTCACCTTCCTGGCGGCCGTCGGTCCCGGCCATGTCCGCGCGGACGGCGGCGAGCAGGTCACGGTAGGTTTCGGACGCCTCAGTGAATTCGAGCACGTCGGCGGCGTTGAAGTCGGTCCGGAACCGGCTCGGTTCGACGATCATCACGCGGATCCCGAACGGTGCGACCTCCCCGGCCAGGGCCTCGGACCAGCCTTCGAGGGCGAACTTCGACGCGGAGTAGGCCGATACGCCGGGGAACGACATCCGCCCGCCCTGGCTGCTCATCTGCACGATCATCCCGGCGCCCCGGGTACGCATCGCGGGCAGCGCCGCCCGCACGAGCGCGGCCGGGCCGAACAGGTGCAGATCCATCAGCTCGCGCAGCTGCGCGTCGCTGACCTCCTCGACCGCTCCAACCACGGCCCGGCCCGCGTTGTTGACGAGGACGTCGAGCTGACCGAAGCGGTCGAGGGTGGCCCGCACGAGCGACGCCGCCGCCGCGATGTCTCGGGCGTCGAAGTTCGCGATCAAAAAGTTGTCGGGGTATTTGGCCGCCAGGTCGGCCACGCTGTCCGGCCGGCGTACCGCCGCCACCACATGGTCGCCCGCGGCGAGCGCCGACTCCGCCAGTGCTCGCCCGAAACCACGGGACGCGCCGGTGATGATCCAGGTCTGTGTCGTCATGGCGGCAACGCTATGGCTTTGAGCGCGCGCGAACGCAAACGCAAACCCGCTGCGACACAAATCCTCTGGTCGGCCGTAAGGGGCACCGTCTGCCCTGCGTCTTGGGCAGCGGTTGCCCCGCGTTTCACCGGAAGCAAGTCCGCCAAGAACCGAATGCATGTCGACATCCGCGTAGCCGGACCAGGCCCCTGGGACATGGCCGAGCGCGCCCGACTGATCCAGCAGAAAGTGCCCCAGCTGGTCGCCGCTGGCGCGACGGTGGTCCGCGAGGAGTGGTACGGCGACGTCCTCGGGCACGTCGTCATGCAGGACCCCGAGGGCAACGAGTTTTGCGTGGCTTGATATTGCGGCCGCCGCATTCTGGCGTCCGGATTGCCGCTGGCAAGGCGCTGCGATCGTGGGTGTGCTTCCCGATCGACCGATGCGGCTGCGGGAGCCAGCGCTGGTGCCAACCGCACCGGGCCGGCAGCTCAAGATCGGCCGGCGGCCCGGTGCGAGCTCGGGTTGGGGAGCAGATTGGGAGCAGCGGGGTGCTCTGAACAGCCTGGAACAGGCTCCAACGGCATCAAACGGCGCTCAACTGCACCCACCCCTGCCTGCGGCTCCACGTTGCCGCAGGTCAGAGTCGGTGCGGCGTCCTGGTTCACACCGAAGAGGTCGCTGGTTCGATACCAGCATCGCCCACTCTCAGTTCTCGCAAGTCAGAGGCCGCTTCCCGGGTTCGGGAGGTGGCCGTTCTGCTGTCGTACAGCAGCTAGGTACAGCAACGGCGTCAGTGGCCGAGTGAATCGCCAAGGCGTTGAGGGCGCCTCTGGTCGCCTTGTTCGATACCTGCGTGTAGATCTCCATCGTCACGGAGAAGCGGGCGTGCCTCAACACCTGCATGGCGACTCTGGGGTGGACGTCGAGGTCAGCGGGCAGCAGGGGTCAAGGGCTCCCGGACCGGCAGCGACCTACGTCGCCGACGTGTTGTAGCGATCAAGTGTCGCCTTAGACGTCGAGGCGTCGCGGAAGACGAGTTCCCACGGGCCGGTGTTCACGTCCATGTCCTTGCCGAAGCCGATCCACTTTCCGGCCATCCGTCGACCTGTCGGCTCGGCGATGAGTTGAATCGCCCCGTGGTATCGGGCGCCCCGGTAGTAGCCGGTGGGGTCGGTCTGCTCCACCCAGGTGCCGGTGACGACGGCACGTCCACGGTCAGGTCCAGCGAGAGAGACGATGACGCCGAGCCAGGAAGGCTGCGCGCGGTGAGCCGATCGCCGTGCTGGAGCAGCACCACAAAGTGTTGTCCAGCGAAGGAGTCTCCCCGCCCGCTGGAGTAGTACTGGTAGCGGCTGAGCCACACGCCTTCGTAGGACTGGTGGGCCGTGGTGGGCTTGGACGTCGGCGTCGGTGTGGCCAGGCTGGACACGGGCGAGGTCAGATCGTGGCCGCCGTGTTCGTCGTCGGCAACATGCCCGCCTGGCACCGCGTCGAAGCCGAGCAGTGAGATGGGTAGACCGGTGACGACCTCCAGGGCGCGGGCGTAGACCGGGCGGGGCGCGGCGATTGCGCCGGACTCCCATCGCTGGACGAGTCTCTTGTTGGCGTCGTTGGGCTCGCCGACGCGGTGGCCGGCGGCCTGCAGGGCGCGAGCGAAGTCGTCCTGGCTCATGCGCATTCCGGTGCGGACGGCCCGCAGGGCGGTGTTGGGGGCGACCATGACTGCCACCATAGCGCCATGTCGCCTTAATGTCGCCGGCTAAGTGACCTGATTGTCGGCCCTTGTGCCGTCGCAGCAGATGACATTCCGACGTCACTGTGGACCCGCGACGGTCGACGTGCCGCCGCTTCTACTGGCGGAGGTGTGGGAATGCCGCGTAAGGGCGACGAATCGGCGGTGAGCCGGGGCGAGCAGATCCAGGCGGCCGAGCGGGAGGCGGCGAGGCGGCGGCTTCTCGCCGAGGCGGAGGCGGATCGCATCCCGGTAGAGGAGACGACCCGGGCCGTTCCGGATCGGCGGTGGCGTCGTGGGTAGCGTTGAGTTGTTGCCGGTTGGTCGGCGGGTGGCGTACTGGCGGGGTCGGCGGAAGCTGTCGCAGCAGGTGTTCGCCGACCGGCTCGGCAAGTCGAAGAGCTGGGTCGACAAGGTCGAGCGCGGAGTTCGGCGGCTGGACAAGCTGTCAACACTTCAGGAGATCGCTCGCGTACTCCGCATCGACACCGCTGCTCTTGTCGGCCGGGATGCCGCGCCGGTCCAGGCAACGGGTCGCGGCGACGGCGTCGAGCGACTCAGAGCAGCGCCGTCCCGCTACGAGATCCCGTTGGGCAAGCGGGCAGGCAGCCCGATATTGCCGGTGGACCGAATGCTGCGGGATGTGGGGTACGCGTGGACGACGTTCCAGTACGCCCGCTATCCGCAGGTGGTCGACCTGGCACCGGACCTGCTCACGAACGCACAGCGCACCTATGCCTGCGATCGGGGCTCGGGCCGGGTGCCGCTGGTCGAGGCGTACCGGGTCACCGCCGCTCTGCTGGTCAAGCTCGGCGACGCTGAGCTGGCGTGGCTGGCCGTCGATCGGGCGATGCTCGCCGCCACCGGCGACCGGGATCTGGTGGCCGCCGCAGCCGTACAGCTCGGTCAGGTGTTGCGCGCGCTCGGCCGGGCGCGGGAGGCGAAGTCGGTTCTGCTTGCCGCCGCGGACCGTATCGCCCCTGCCGCGATCGACGGCGGGACGCCTTCGGAGCTGTCCCTGTGTGGGACCCTGCTTGTTCAGGCCGCGCTGGCGGCGGCGCAGGACGGCAACGAGTCCGCCGCCGGGGAGCTGATCGATGAAGCTGCCGGCATGGCGGAGCGGGTCGGTGACGGGTGCGACCATCACCGCACCGGCTTCGGTCCCACCGCCGTCGGTCTGGCCTGCGCCGCCGTAGCCGTCGAAGTCGGCGACACCTGTGATGCGATCGCCTGGCACGAGAAGGCCACCGCGCGCCCCGGCTGGCGGTGTCTACCCACTGAACACCGTGCCGCCCACCTGCTCGACGTCGCCCGCGCGGTCCTGGTGGGCGCGACAGCGACGGCGGTGGGCCGCGCATCGGCACGGGGCTGTTGGTGCCGGCGTTCGTGGCGGTGATGCGCTGCACCTGAGCCGACGCGGACAGTTGAGGCCGCGCAGGCCGCCAAACCGGCCGTGCCGGCCACCACCTCTCTGCAGGCCCTCGCGCAGGACCTGCCGCGGCTGTGGCACGCCGAGACCACCAGCCCCCGCGACCGCAAACGGCTGCTGCGCAGCCTGATCGCTGACGTCACCCTGCTGCCCGAGCCGGACGCTCAGACCATGCGGATCGGGGTGCGCTGGCACACCGGCGCCACCGACGAGCTGGCCGTCGCTCGCCCCGGCCCCGGCCGCACCTCCGACGCGGCGCTGGAGGTGGTCCGCCGCCACGGCGCGACCCACACCAGTGCCGAACTCGCCGACATGCTCAACGCCGAAGGGCTGACCACCGGCGAAGGCATGCCGTTCACCGCCGGCGGCGTCGCCCGCGTCCGCGACGCCTACATAATCTTCGGGCCGTGCACCGTCGCCGTCCAAGACGGCGAAGTCAGCGTCAAGCAGGTCGCCACCGAACGCGGCATCCCCGCCGACGGCGTCTACGACTGGCTGCGACACGGCCAGGTACCCGCCCGGCGTGGTCCCAGCGGACGCTGGTGCATCCCCTGGGACCCGGCCAGCCGGGAGATCTACCGGCAGAAGGTCGCCGGTTTCTTCCGGCTCAATCCCGTTCTGTCAAAGCAGCCGGTTTCGTTCAGTGCAGCCACGGCCGATGTCTGACGGGGCGGGTTGCCTGGCTGTTTGCGACTCGGGTGGGTGCTCCGCGTCGTGCGGGCGTGGCCGCTCGACCCGGCGCGATCCTCGACCGGTCTCGGCCGCCGCGGTACGACGTCGTTCGGATCATCTTGTATTGCCCGGCGGTCCGTCGGAGCGGCGCAGCAGGCACGCGGCCACGACGATGATTTAGGAGAACCCGGTAAGAAGGGTCACCGCAGCACCGGGAACACGAGATGGGTGACCCGGTCGCCTTGGACGCAGACCGTCGGGTTGCCGAGCAGGACATCGTCGGAGGAGAGTTCGCCGAAGAAGGGCCGGTTTCCCGCGCCCATCACCACCGGCACCAAGTCGATGGCCACCTCGTCCAGCAGTCCCAGCTCCAGGCACTGCCGGGCGATGGTTCCCCCAGTGACGGCGACGACCGCGTCGCCGGCGAGTTCCTGGGCCCGTGCGATCGCGGCCTCCACCCCGTCGGTCACGAACGAGAACGGCGCGTCGGGGTGCGCGTCAACCCAGTCCTGCGGGATTCGGTGCGTCACCACGACAACAGGGACGTCCAGGGTGTGCCGGCCCTGCCAGCCCTCCGCCACGTCGAACAGCGTCCGGCCACAGACGAGCGCGCCCAGCGAGGACACCCACCGCCGCATGTGCTCCGAACTCTGTGGGGTGAGGTGGAGGGTGAAGTCCCCAGCCGAAGTCGGCATCGCGACCTCGCCGTTCTGCAGCCAGTCGAACAACCGGCCGATGGTGTTGTCCTGCTTGGCGACGTACCCGTCCAGAGACATGTTCGCCTGCGCCTGCACTATGCCCATGGGGTGTCCCTTCTCAGGAGTGCTGGGGTCGGTAGATGTGGACGACGACGCCGCTGGGGAACGGCGTCGTCTCGACGAGGTCCAGGCGCCGCGATTGCGGTAGTTGGCCGAACAGCGCCTGTCCGCGGCCCAGGGCCAGCGGCTGGACCAGTAGGCGGTACTCGTCGATCAGGTCGGCCGCGGCGAGCGCGCCGGCCAACCGGCCACCACCCCAGACGATCACGTCCGGGCCGGGCTCGGCCTTGATGGCGGCGATCTCGGTGGTGAGCTCGCCCCGCGCGACCCGGGTTTCGGGCCAGCTGGCCTCGGCGTCGCTAAGCGTCTTCGAGAACACCACCTTGGGGATGTCGTTCATCGGCGCCGCGTACGGGTCGTCGGACCGCGGCCAGTACGACGACATCTCCTGGTACGTGGTGCGACCCATCAGGTGAGCACCGGCCCGACTGATGCGGTCGAGCTTCCACTGCTTCAGTTCATCGCCTCCGGGGACCGCGACCCCCGGGTGCTCACGGTCGCTGCCGACGAACCCGTCCAGCGACATCGACATGTACAGAATGACGTCTCGCATGAATGCTGCCTCTCCTTGCTCGTGTTGGTTTCGTTGCATCCCGGATCGAAGTCGGGATGGCGTCCGCCGTCGGGCTACAAGGGGTTCGGTGGATGCCGGTGTCGGCGTCAGTTGTCGGCTAGTACGCGGTAGGTGAGGTGCTGCGCGTACGCCGTCATCTCGGATTCGAGCAGTTCGAGCCGCACCTTGGCGTCGCCCCGGAACAGCGGAGTACCGCCGCCGAGGATGAGGGGCGCCACATGGATGGTCAGCACGTCGACGAGTCCAGCTTGGAGGAACTCGTAACACGTGGTCCCGCCACCCATGATGACCACGTCCTTGTCGTCCGCGGCGGCCTTCGCCTGCCGGATGGCGCCGGCCGGGCCGTCGGTCACGAAGCGGAAGCGGTCGGCGAGCCGGACCTTCTCGGGCGCCTCGTGGGTCAGCACGAACACCGGCGGTGGCGCCGACTGGTCCTGGCGTGCGCCGTACCCCATCTCGTCCGACCAGCCGTGCGGGCCATCGACGATGTCGAACAACCGCCGGCCCATGACCACCGCGCCGGTCCGCTTGAACGTCGTGGCCAGGATCTCCTGCTCCCGTGGTGTCTGGCTGAACACCCAGGCATGCAGTGCCTCGCCGCCGACGCCGAGGCCGTGCTCGAGGTCCACGCCGGGCGCGGTCACGTACCCGTCGAGCGACATCGTGATGTCCACGATCACCCGTCCCGGTCGCAGCAGCTCGGCCAGTCGTTCCATCGAGTCGCGCACGCCGTTCTCCATGCCGGACGCGACCATCGCATCGCGTTCCTCGACCGAGCCGAACACGCTGCGTCTGGTCAGCCGGGTCCGACCGTCGATGTCCTCGAACCGCGCCGTCTCCAGGCTGACGTGTTCCGGCGTGCCCTCGTACTCGAAGGTCTGCACGATCAGCTTGTCCGGCACGACCGTGTGGAACACGCCGCGGAACCGGAATTCGCCCTCTCTGCCGCGATGCACGTAGCGGTAGCCGCCGCCAGCCCGCGCGTCGTGCTCGACCACCTCCATCTGCATGCCCCGTGGGCCGAGCCAGCGCGCCACCAGCTCCGGGTCGGTGTGTGCGCGGAACACCAGCTCCGGCGGCGCGTCGAACTCGCGCACGACGTCGACGTAGGGGGTGCCGGGCTGGGCGGTAATCGTCGTCGAGTTCACCTCTGCTGCTCCTTCAACGTGTCGAGGACGTCGTCGAGGCGCCGGTACTGCGCCTCGGTAGCCAGTCGGTAGGTGTCGATCCAGCTCGTCAGCGCCTCGAGCGCCGCCGGGTCGAGGCGACACGGCCGCCGCTGGCCGTCCCGGCTCCTGGTGATCAACCCGGCCGCCTCGAGCACCTGGATGTGCCGCGACACGGCCTGTTTGGTGATCGGGAACGGCTCGGCAAGCTCGTTGACCGTCGCCTCGCCGCGCGACAGCCGCGCGACCATGGCCCGCCGCACCGGATCGCCCAAAGCGGTGAACGCCCGGTCGAGCTGTCCGTCGTCCCTCTTGTCAATCGGCATCTTTATCAACCTGCTGCTTTATCAACGATATGGTTGACCATGTCAGGTGGAGCTGATCCTGTCAAGGCAGGTCACACGTGTCCGGCCGCCGGGCGTCGTCTCCAGAGGCTGGCGTTAAGCCTCGTGGTGGACACCCGGACTGGGCATGGTGGCCTCTGTCGACGTTCGGCGCCCGTGCCGTGATGCGCGAGGGGCAACGGGACACGTACCACCGCGACGTGGACCCATGCCTTCTAATACGGGCTGTTGATCAAATTTTAGTAACCTTTGAAGGGTGAACACTCGCCGTGCGGCGATACACCGCCCCACCGACAACCTGCGGTGATGGAAACCGAGCGGTGCGGTGTGACCTCCCAGTGGTTACCGAAGAGGTCAAGCTCCAGCCTCCCGACTGGCTGGTGCCAGCTGTTGAACTGAAGCCTGCCGGCGCCAATCATGCCAATGGGTCACAGTTGCCTCAGGCTCGGGCGACTACCTCGCGGGAGGCGGCTCTGGCCGTCGAACTAACGCCAGGCTCAGCTGCTCAAGCAGCGCGACCGTCGGCTGGAGGGGTGCTATTGATCTCGATCTGAACGGTGTCGCCGACCCTTCCGGGCTGTACCACGGGAGCCCCGTGGACCGTGCGTGTAGCCCCTGATCGCCAACTGCCGCCGCCGCGACGATCTTCACGCAGGTGCCTTTCTCGAGAGGGGCGTGAACGGGGGCCGGTCGTCCGGGAGAGGCGGCCCGGCGAGTGGTCACCGGCGCGGGGCCGGCCCGCTGGACTGCCGGATGGTCAGGTGCGTGGGCAGCAGCACGGTCTGCCGGGACGCCGTTTCCCCCAGGTGCTCAAGGTGGTCCAGCAGCATCGACACCGCCACCCGGCCGGCCTGTTCGATCGGCGCGGTGAGGGTGGTCAGCGGGGGGCTGCAGAAGTCGGCGCCGAAGATGTCGTCGCAGCCCACCACGCTGATCTCGCCGGGGACGTCGACGCCGCGTTCGGCCAGCCGCCGCAGGATGCCGATCGCCAGCAGGTCGTTGAAGGTGACGCCAGCGGTGGCGCCGGTGTTCAGCAGCGCGTCCGCGGCGACCGATCCGGAGCTGCGGGACACGCCGAACGGTCCGACGCGGGCCGCGGTGAGGCCGTGTCGGGCCATCGCGGTCCGCATCGCCCGCCACCGGGCCTCGTTGGCCCAGGAGGACGGCGGTCCGGCGACGTACGCGATCGACCGGTGGCCCAGCGAGACCAGGTGCTCGACGGCCTGCATCACCCCGTCCGGGCTGTCGATGACGACGCTGCGCACCCGGGGGACGTTGCGGTTGACGGTGACGACCGGCAGTTCGGCGGCGATCACGGAGAGGGTCTGCTCGGGAAGGCGGGAGGCGGCGAGGATCACCCCGTCGACCGACCGGCGCACCTTGTGCAGCAGATGGTTCTCCAGCTCGGCCGAGTCCTCGGTGTCGATCAGCAGCAGGGCGTGGCCGGCGGCGCGCAGTTGTTGCTGCGCGCCGCGGATCAGTCCGAAGTAGAACGGATTCGTGGCGTCTGAGACGAGCAGGGCGACCGTTTCGGTACGCCCCGACGACAGCGCCCGCGCCTGGGTGTTGGGTACGTAGTTCAGCTCGCGGGCGGCGGCCTGGATGCGTTCCCGGGTGATCCGGTTGACCCGGTCGGGCCGGCTCAGCGCCCGGGACACGGTGGAGGCGGCAACGCCGGTGAGGGCAGCGATGTCGTTGATGGTCACGCGGCCCTCCCGGCGTAGCGCCGCACGGGGAGAGGACGCGCCTTCGGGGTTCATGCACATCAGCAGAGCATCGATGGCAATTAATGGCAATCGGTTGCCACCCGGTTTCCATGGTTGTTACGTTCCCTTGCACGTTTCATCGAACCGGGGGAATTCCCGGGCGTCTGGCTATGTGTTTTCCACGCCATTCCTCTCCGGACAGCCACCACCCAAGGAGCAGAGATGAACGCCAGCCGTGGACTTCTCGCGGCGGCCCTGGCCGCCACGGTCGCCATACCCGTCACCGCCTGCGACCCCGGTAGCTCCGCCGAGGACGGCAGGACGCTCAACGTGCTCATCGGGGCGAACTCGATCTATCCCACGGAGCAGAAGCAGTGGTTCGCCGACGTCTCGGCGAAGTTCCAGCAGCAGGCCGGGGCGAAGGTCACGTTCGAGACCTTCGCCAACCCCACCGACGAACTCACCAAGATCCAGACATCGATGCTCTCCGGGCAGGGGCCGGACATCTATGCCCTCGGCACCACCTTCACCCCGACGGCATACTCCACCGGCGCCTTCGTCGACCTCACCGCCGACCAGTGGACGAAGATCGGCGGCCGGGACCGGTTCCTGCCGGCCACCCTCGGCATCTCCGGCCCGGACGCCACGCACGAGGTCGGCATCCCCTTCACCAGCCGCCCGTTCGTCATGGCGTACAACAAGGAACTGCTGGCCGCGGCGGGCATCGACAAGCCGGCCAGCACCTGGGACGGCCTGCGGCAGCAGGCCAGACAGCTGACCGGGGCCGGCAGGTACGGCCTGGCCGTGGCCTACGGCGACGGCTTCGACCCGTGGAAGTTCATCTGGGCGATGAGCATCCAGGCCGGCAACCCGCTGGTCTCCGACGGCAAGGCGCGGCTGACCGATCCGGTCACGGTCAAGGCCTACCAGACGTACCTCGGCTGGCTCGCCACCGACAAGGTCGTCGACCCGGCGGCGACCGGCTGGAAGAACGCCCAGGCCATCGCCGCGTTCGGCGCCGGCAAGGCCGCCTTCCTGCCGATGGTCTCGGCGACCTCGAAGGTCACGCTGGACAAGTCCGCGGTCGCCGGCAAGTACGGCTACGCCGTCATGCCGACCGTCCCGCCGGGCGCCACCAGCCTGCCGTCGGGCGGCGTCGGCGCCACCAGCATCCTCTCCGGTGACAACCTGGTGATCGCCAGGTACAGCAAGAACCAGGACCTGGCGCTGCGCCTGGTGAACATGCTGACCACCGCCGAGTCGCAGGAAACCTACTACCGGACCTTCGGCGAGTTGCCGACGAACGCGGAGCTGGCGAACCGGCTGGTCGCCGACCCGGCGCTCGCGGCCATCGTGGACTCCGCGTCGAAGGCGCACGGCACCCCGTTCCACGGCGGGTGGAGCAAGGTGCAGCTCGCGCTGGTCAACGTGGTCGTCCAGTCGGTGCCGAACCTCGCCGCCGGCAAGGTCGACGACACGTCCCTCAACGCCCTGCTCGCCCAGGGCCAGTCCGAGGCGCAGGCCGCGCTGGACAAGGCGAAGTAGATGACGGTCAACGACACAGCGACCGCGGACGCTCCGGGCACCGGCGATGCGCGCCGGGCCGGGGTGGCCCGCCCGTCCCCGCCGCGCCGCCGTCGCCGCGC
>NZ_JAEVHL010000049.1 GCF_016803395.1 Micromonospora tarensis
AGCGCCACGTCGTCGGCCGCGAGCGCGCCGTCTGCGCCGGTGACGAGGCCCGGCGTCGCGGAGCCGGCGGAGCCCGGTGAGCACCACCCGGGCCGGCAGGCCGGTCCGCTCGGCCACCGCCGGCGTGCTGGTCGCGCCCAGCACGATCGCCGCGAAGATTCGTCGCCGTCCGTCGTCGCCAGGGCCCCGGCCAGAGCATGCGCGGTCACGCCGGTCACCCTCTCATCGGTCGTACGCGGACCGCCACGCGATTGTCGGCGCGCCTCAGTCGGCCGGCGGCTGCTCGGCGACCAGCAGCACCTGGCGCAGCAGGTCGGAGAGTTGCCGTCGTTCGGTCGCGGTGAGCGCGCCCAGCAGTCGGCGCTCCTCCGCGCCCTGAATCTCCATCGCCCCGTGCCACGCGGCGTGACCCGCCTCGGTGAGCTCCACGTCCACCCGTCGGCGGTCCACTGTGGACGGTATCCGACGCACGAAGCCCCGCCGCGCCAGCGCGTCCACCCGAGCCGTGATCGAGGCGGGTGCCATCGCGAGGTCGGTGGCCAGGTCCGGCGCTGGCCGGCGCGCTGATCTGGGCCGCCGGGCCCGGCTGGGCGTTCATCCTCGACAGCGCGTCATTCGCGCTCAGCGCCGCGCTGCTCGCACTGGTCCGGATCCGCCACGTGCCGGTGCCGCGCCGTTCCGTCCTCGCCGACCTACGGCACGGCTTCGGTGAGGTACGCGCCCGCGACTGGTTCTGGGCCAGTCTGCTCGGGCACGGCATCTGGAACGGTGCCGCCGCCGTGCTGATGACCCTCGGGCCAGCCGTCGCCATCGACCGCCTCGGCGGCGAGACAACCTGGGTGCTGCTGTTGCAGGCCGGCGCGATCGGGATGCTCACCGGGTCGTTGCTGGCCGGGCGGGTCCGGCTACGCCGACCGGTGCTGCTGGCCAACCTCGGGCTGGCCTGCTACGCCGCGCCGCTGTTCCTGCTCGCCGTCGCCGCGCCCGCCCCAGCGGTGATCGCCGCCTACGCCGTGGCGCTGACCGCCCTGGGCTACCTCAACCCGGTGTGGGAGACCGTCGTGCAGCAGCACTTCCCGCCGGAGGTGCTGGCCCGCGTCACCTCGTACGACTGGCTGGTGTCGCTCGCCGCCACCCCACTGGGCTACGCGCTGGCGCCGTTGGCCGCCGACGCGTTCGGCACACCCGTGCCGCTGACCGTCGCCGGCCTGTTGGTCCTCGCCTCCTGCGCGGGCACCGCGCTCGTCCCCGGGGTACGCCGACTCACCTGGGCGCCGGGCCCGCAACCGCGATCCGTCGAACCCGTCGGCGTCCGCTGATCGGGGTCGGGGCGTCGACCACACCACACGGAGGCCAGCGTCAGGGGCCTGGCGTGCGATGTGGTCGGTCAGCCGCCGTCGCGGGTCCGCGCGACGAAGCGCCGCCACGACTGCGGGCTGACGGCAAGCGTCCCGCCGTCGCGGTCCTTCGTGTCCCGGACCAGGACCACACCCGGGAGGTTGTCGGCGACCTCGACACAGTTGCCGCCGTTGCCGCCGCTCTTCGTGCTCTTCCGCCAGCGCGCGCCGGTCAAGTCCATGCTGCTGCCGCTTCTCTGGGGAGTGCCAGGGAACGCCCTCGGGGCAGCGCCTCTCCGCGAATCCGCTCCCACCGTCGCTCCAGATTAACAAGGTCCGATGGCTGGTCGAGGATCTGCGCCTGGGCCGCGCTGTCGACGTGCGCGACCCGGGAGCCGTCCGGCATGTCGGCGATGGTGAACGGACCGTCCAGCCCGGGGTAGCTGGGCGCGTCCGCCGGCACGATGTGCAGTTGCACGGTGCCCGCCTCGGCGGACCCGAGCAGGCGCGCGAGTTGCGCGGCCATCAGGGCCCGGTCGTCGCCGACGCGCCGGCGCAGCACCCCCTCGTCCAACACGGCCACCAGCAGCGGCCCACCGCCTGCCCGGCTGAGGATCGCCTGCCGGCCGATGCGCGCCTCGGTGAACTCGTCGACCGCCTCCGCCGTCAGCACCCCGCCGGCCAGCGTCGCCCGCGCGTACGCCTCGGTCTGCAACAGGCCAGGCACCCACGCCAACTCAAAGGACCGCAGCGTCACCGCCTCGCGTTCGAGGTCGACCCACGGCCGGAACCACACCGGTTCCCGGCGGCGGCCGGCGTCCGGCCACAGGGTGTCGATCTCCTTGTCCAGCAGACCCGCGACGGTCGCCCGGTGTCGACTCTGCGGAATGTGCCCCGGATTGGCCCAGCGGGCGACGGTCTTCGGATGCACACCGAGCCGATCGGCGAGGCTTTCGGCGGTGTGACCCGCCGCGGCGAGCGCTGCGACAAAGGCGTGGTTCATGCCGTCCTCTCCTGGTGCAAAGCGGCTGCGATGAAGAAATAACGTAACTCTGTGTGTTTGTCCAGCAACTACCGGCAAAGTGCGGTTTAGGCGGCGCGGCCGGCAGGGATCCGAACCCGGCGGACGCGTCAGCGGGGCCGCTTCCGGCGGGCGAGCACTCCCGGAAGCGGCCCCTTCCCAGCCGCGCGAGCAGAGGAAGAACCGGTGCCGGACAAGCAGGAGAGGCTCAGGGCCGGGGACGTGGTCCTGCTGACCGCCGCCGCGAGCGTGCAGTTCCGCACCCCGATAGTGGTCCGGGTCATCCGCGAGATCCCCGACCGGCACACCTACCACGGTTGGCTCTGGCTCGACGCCTACCAGCTCAACAGCAAGGGCGAGGCGGTCGCCCGGCGGGAACTGTTCGTGCTGCGCGCGGGCCTGCGGTTGCCAACCTCGCGGCGTGGCCCGCCCGCACCGGTCCGACGTCGCGCCACCGCGTGGGTCCGCTGAAGCATCGTCCGAACCCTGCGGAGGATGGGCGGGCTCATCCGGAGCAGCACGATGCGGGAGACTGACGGCGTGACGACGCCTCCGGATGAGGCCGACCGGATGAGCCGACCACTCCGGCTGTTCGTCGCTGTGCTCTCGACGGTGGGCCCCATCGCCCTGTATCTGGTGGTCACCGCCAAGGTGCGCGCCATGCCGGAGCCGTTCACCGGCACGCGGACCGCTGTCGACCTCCCGACGCTCGTCCTGAAGGGAGTGGTCTTCTTCGCCCCTCTCGACCCCATGACCGCTCCCATCATGGACCCGGCGACGCCGCTGCTCCGTTGGGTCGTGATCCTGCTGGTCGGGGTGGCGACCTACCTGGCGTGTGGCCTCGTCACCCGGCGCACGCACCCGTTCGTCGCGGCGACGACCGGCGCGGTCGCCGCCCTGACCGCCACCGCGGTCGGGGACCTGCTCTGGTGGGCCACCCTGGTGCTCCGCGTCCGCCTCACACCCGCCGGCTGGTACGCCAACGCGGCGCTGGATCACTCCACGCTCCTCGCCAGCGCGCACCTGTCGCTGGCCGGCTGGACGTCCGACGCCCTCTTCCTCGGCTGCCTGGTGGCTCTGATGAACGCGAGCCTGGTAGGCAGCGCGGGCCTCGCGCTGGTGCTGATGGGCCGGCTGAAGAACAACACCGGCGAGGAGGCGGACGAGGACGCCGAGCCCGCGGTCCGCGTACCGCTGATCGGCGACGTGCGGGGGCGCGGCGCGAACCTTGCCCTGGCCGGTGTTCTTCCGGCGCTGGTGCTCATGCTGATCAACGGCACACCGGCGGTGTGGGACAGCTATTCGGGGCGAGGCTACCTGGGACTGCTCCGGGAGTTCCTGTACCGCCCCGCCCTGTCGCCGCCGCCACGCGTACCCGATGATCCGGTGTACCGGCTGACGCACGGGGTCGACCCGAACCCCCTGTCGATGGACCTGTGGACGCACAGGTCGGTGCTCGCTCTCGCCATGTTGCTGGTGCTGTGGCTCCTGCTCTGGGCGGTGCTCGCCGACCTGCCGAGTTCCGGATACCGCCTCGGGCTCGTCGTCGTCTGTTGGGGTGCGACGATCGCGGCGTCCGCGCTGACCGCGACCTCCGACGTCCTTGTCGACTGCGCGACCACCAACTCCCCGACCGGGTGCACGCCCTGGGAGTCCCTGGGCGACGAATTGACCTCCTCGATGCGCTTCGGCGCCGCCTGGGGTTGGCTCGTCGCGCTACCCGTGCTGCTGGCCCGCCGGCTCCACGACACCGACACGTCCACCGACACGCCGGAGGCACCGGTCCATGAGTGCACGTAACAGGCGCCCCCGTCGCCGCAAGGTCCCCGCCCCGGCCCCGTCGCCCACGGCGGCACCCGTCGCCCTGTGGAAACGTCCCGTCACCTGGCTGCTGACGATCGTGGTCGGTGCGGTCGGCACCTGGATCGGCGCCGTCATCCTAAGCATGATCAACCAGTGGAAGCCCGCGAACGAGCTGGCCGAGGAGTTGGCCGGCCGGGGCCCACTCGTCGTCCTCGACGTGCGGCACATCCCCTACCCGCAGGAGGGTGCGCTCGGCTACGCCTACCCCGCCGACGCCGACCTGGCTCGCCTGGACTCCGCACGGCCGAAGGATCCGGCCGTCGAGGCTGGCGCTGTCGACATCGAACGGAGCACCTGGGAGATCACCCTCGTCGGCACCCGCGACGAGGCTGTCGAGGCCGTCGACCTCCGGCCCGTCCTCGTGGAGCCCTGTAGCGCCCCGATCGGCGGGATCCTGGAGCCCAACGAATCCCAGGGCGCCTCCGACAAGGTCGTCCTGGTGACGCATGTGGATCGGCCGAATCCCCGCATGCTGCTCGTCGAGGACCAGAGTGACAAGCAGGCCGAGACCCCGTTCTTCGCCACCCACAAGATCACTTTGCCCAAGGGTGAGAAGAACGTCATTCAGGTACGAGCGCTCAGCGCCGAGCAGCACTGCCGATGGCGACTGGAGGTCGACTACCTCGCCGACGGGAAACGCCAGACCACCGTGGTCTCGGCGCCCGGCGACAAGCCGTTCGAGGTGACCGGGCGCGTGGACGACTCGGCCTACAGCTGGGTCTACCTCAGCCCGATCCACGACTGCCGGCCAAGGACGGCACCAAGACCGACCGGCTCCGCATCACCGGCGCCGAGTACGCGCAGATGCTGCGCGACAAGCGCACCTGCCCCTACTGAGAGCCGGTCGCCAGCCGGGCGTGCCGGTGCATGTCGTGCCAACCGTCGGCGTGGCGCACCGACGCGCGGGCCACGCCCTCAGCGGTGAAGCCGGCCCCCGTGGCCACCCGGCAGGACGCCACGTTGGCGGTCGAGTGTTCCAGGGCCAGCCGGTGCAGACCGACCCGCGTGAAGCTCCACCCGGTCAGCGCGAGCAGCACCTCGGTGGCGACCCCCCGACCACGCGCCGCGGGCACCACCCAGTACGACACCTGCGCCGACGCCTCGGCCAACTCCACGCCCCGCAGCCCCACCTGACCGACCGGCCGGTCGTCGGCGTCGGCGATCGCCCAACTGGCGGCGGTCTCGTCACGCCACCGCCCGGCCCACTGCGCCACCCAGGCCCGCGCCTCGTCGTCGCTGTCCAGCCGGCGAACGTGCCAGCGCTGGATCGCCGGGCAGTCGAAGGCCGCCCGGACGGCCGTGGCGTCGTCGAGACGCCACGGCCGCAGCGCCAGCCCGGGGCGTACCGGAAGACGGGGTTGGTCCTGGGCGCCGAGGGTGCCAGCCGGCAGGGCGGGCGCGACGAGCAGTGGCATCGGCCCATTATCGAGCCGGTGGCCTACTCCCCGGTCGGCCCCCCGGCCAGTTCGGCGACCACGTCGAGGTGGCCGAGGTGCCGGGCGTACTCCTGGACCAGGTGGAACAGCACCCGTTCCAGCGACGCCGGGTCCGCGCCGTTCCAACGCGGCCCCGGTGCGCCGATCTCGGCCAGGTCGTGGGCGCCCACCACCGCGCTGGTGTGTGCGCCCTGCGCGCGCAGCGCCGCCACCAGGTCGTCACGGGTCTGGTCGGGGGCGACGTGCCAACGGTCCCCCTGGCGGTCACCCCACGGCTCGGCGACGTCCCGGCCCTGGAAACCCCACTCGATCCAGCGCCGCTCGACGTGGCGCAGGTGGGTCAGCAGCTCCAGCGGGGTCCACCCGGACGGCAGCCGGCTGCGCCGCAGCTCCGGCTCGTCCAGCGCCGACACCTTGGCCACCATGGACTCCCGGAAGTAGTCCAGGTAGCGCAGGAAGACCTCGGTGCGGCTGCCGGCCGGGGTGGTCGGCTCGGGAAACGACGTCATGACCCGGTCGGTAGGTCACGGCCGCGCTGACGCACCCCCGCGCCGCCGTACGGGTAGTCGCCCACCGGCGGCGCGCTCGCCTCGTCCAGCCGCCGCATCTGCTCGGCGTCCAGGACCAGGTCGGCGGCGGTCAGGTTGTCGTCGAGCTGCTCGATGGTGCGCGCGCCGAGGATCACCGAGGTGACCGCCGGTCGGGCCGCCAGCCAGGCCAGCGCCACCGCCGACATGGACACGCCCCGCTCACCGGCGATCTCGCGGACCGCGTCGAGCACCCGCCAGGTGCGCTCCTCGGCGTTGCGACCCGCGTACGCCTCGACGCCGCGCTCCGGGTTCTCGCCGAGCCGGGTCGCGCCGGTGGGCGCGCTGTCCCGCTGGTACTTGCCGGTCAGCCAGCCACCACCCAGTGGCGACCACGGCAGGATGCCGATGCCCTCGTTCTCGCAGACCGGCACCAGCTCGAACTCGATCTCCCGAGCCAGCAGGTTGTACTGCGGTTGCAGGGTCACGATCGGGGTGAGGTTGAGGTGCTGGGTGAGCAGCGCCGCCTTCTGCAACTGCCAACCGGTGAAGTTGCTGACCCCCGCGTAGCGGATCTTGCCGGCGCGCACCGCGTCGTCGAAGAACCGCAGCGTCTCCGGCAGCGGGGTCAGCGGATCCCAGGCGTGCGCCTGGTACAGGTCGACGGCCTCGACGCCCAGCCGGCGCAGGCTGGCGTCCAGCGCGCGGGTCAGGTGCACCCGGGACAGCCCGGCGTCGTTCGCCCCCGGCCCCATCGGGAACCGCCCCTTGGTGGCGATCACCAGCCGGTCCCGCACGTCGGGCCGGGCCCGTAGCCACCGCCCGACGATCTCCTCCGAGACCCCCGCGGAGTAGACGTCGGCGGTGTCGACGAAGGTGCCACCGGCCTCGACGAACCGGTCCAGTTGGGCAAAGCTGCCAGCCTCGTCGGTCTCCGCGCCGAAGGTCATCGTGCCCAGGCACAGGGTCGACACCACAGTGCCGGTGGCGCCCAGATTGCGATAGCGCATATCGTCCTTTCGGTCCGAGGAACAAAGCCGATCTTCGCACTCGTCCCGACCACCCGCACACGGGACAGTGCCGAACGCCGGCACGGGCACCCACGCGGCGACGCCGCCGGTCATCATGGGCCCGTGAGCGAGCCCGCGATCGACATCGACCGACCGCACCAGCCCACCCCGCCGCCGTCCACGGCGCTGCCAGCCGAGTCCGGCGCGCCCACCCGCGGCCCGTGGCTGGTGGCCGCCGCCACCACCGTGACGCTGCTGCTGGTCGCCAACCGCTACGGCTACCACCGCGACGAGCTGTACTTCCTGCTCGCCGGCCGACACCTCGACTGGGGCTACGTCGACCAGGGCCCGCTGGTGCCGGCGCTGGCCCGGCTGCTCGACAGCATCGCGCCGGGCAACCTGGTGGTGCTGCGTACCCCGTCGGCGGTGCTGGCCGGCGGGGCGGTCCTGCTGGTCGCCGCGATCGCCCGGGAGCTGGGCGCCGGCCGTGCGGCGCAGCTCTTCGCGGCGGTGCTCGCCGCGCTGTCCGGGATCGTGCTCGCCGGCGGTCACCTGCTCAGCACCACCACCGTCGACCTGCTGGTCTGGCTGGTGGCCGCATGGTGCGCGGTGCGGTTGCTGCGCACCGGTGACAGCCGTTGGGCGCTGGGTATCGGGCTGGCGCTCGGAGTGGGCATGCTCAGCAAGCTGCTGCCGGCGTTGCTGGCAGTGGGCCTGGTCGCCGGGGTGCTCATCGCCGGGCCACGTCGGCTGCTGCGCGACAGGTGGGTGCTCGCCGCCGCCGGGATCACCGTGCTGCTGGCCGCGCCGAACCTGATCTGGCAGGCCGCCAACGGCTTCCCGCAGCTCGGCGTGGCCGCCTCCATCTCCGACGGGGACAGCTCCTACAGTGGCCGGCTGGACGCGTTCACCCTCCAGTTCGTCATCATCAGCCCGTACGCCGTACCCATCTGGATCGCCGGCCTCGTCGCGCTGCTGCGCCGGCCGGCGTGGCGGGCGTACCGGGCGGTGGGGTGGGCCTGGCTGGTCGTCGTCGGCATCGTGCTGATCGCCGGCGGCAAGGGTTACTACGACGCGCCGCTGCTGCTGGTGCTGACCGCGGCCGGTGCGGTGGTCACCGCCGCCTGGGCCTCGCGCGGGTCGGTCCGGCTGCGGCGCGGTCTGCTGGTGCTGGGCGCGGTGCCGTTCCTGCTGCCCACCATCGTGTTGCTGCTGCCGGTGCTGCCCGCCGAGCGGTTGCCCGCCTTCGTGGTGGACGTCAACTACGACGCGGGCGAGACCATCGGCTGGCCGGCGTTCGCCGACTCGGTCGCCGCCGTCCACCGCGGACTGTCGCCGCAGGAGCGCTCACGGGCGGTCGTCCTCACCGCCA
Source organism: Micromonospora tarensis (assembly GCF_016803395.1). Lineage (GTDB taxonomy): Bacteria > Actinomycetota > Actinomycetes > Mycobacteriales > Micromonosporaceae > Micromonospora > Micromonospora tarensis. Next base: position 8,567 of record NZ_JAEVHL010000049.1, read on the forward strand.
ACTACGGCGAGGCCGGCGCGTTGGCCCGCTACGGCCCGGCCCGTGACCTTCCCCGGGCCTACTCCGGGCACAACAGCATGGTCGACTTCGGCCGGCCGCCGGCCGACGCGGACGTGGTCGTCGCCGTCGGCTGGGAGCGCCCCGACCGGCTCACCTCCTGGTTCGAGGAGTGCTCGGTCGCCGGGCGGGTGGATCAGCGGGTCGAGGTGGAGAACGACGAGAACGGCGGCCCGATCCACGTGTGCCGGGGGCTGCGGCGTCCGTGGGCGCAGATCTGGGACACCGAGGTACGCCACACCGGCTGAGGTCAGCCGGCTTTCTCGCCGGTGAGCCAGGTCTGGATGCCGGCCAGGGCCTCGGGGCCGGAGTTGGTGTCGACGTCGCGGGCGAGGTCGGCGATGGTGACCGCGGCGAGGGCCTGCCGCCAGGCGTCCTCGGCCGCCCACATCGCGCGGGCGACGGGGCACGGGGTGGTGCAGGAGTCGGCCGGCGTCGCGAACGGGCCGCGCTGGCGGATCTCCGTGCAGACGAAGCTCGGGCCCGGGCCGTCGACGGCCCGCACCACGTCCAGCAGCGTGATGCTCTCCGGCGCGCGGGTCAGCACGTACCCGCCCGACTTGCCCTGCACCGAGTGGATCAGGCCGGCGCGGGCCAGGGACTGGAGCTGCTTGGCGAGGTAGCTGGCAGAGACGTCGTGCAGCTCCGCCAGCTTCGCCGCCGGAACGGGCGTGCTGCTGGCCGTGAGCACCACGCAGCAGTGCAGCGCCCACTCGACCCCGCCGGACATCTTCATAACGTCACCCTAGCCACCCCATTACTCGGACTCATTCTGTCCGAGTATATTTCTCGGACAAGGGAGATCCGAGTTTGGCCGCGCAGCCCGCGAGTCGGACAGACGATCACAAACGTCACGGGAAGGCACACAGCCATGAAGATCGCCGTACTGGGTGGGAGCGGTCTCATCGGGTCCCAGGTCGTCACGATCCTGCGGGACGCGGGCCACGAGGCGGTGCCGCTCTCGCCGTCCACCGGGGTGGACCTGCTCACCGGGCAGGGCCTGTCCGACGCGCTCGCCGGCGCCGAGGTCGTGGTCAACCTGACCAACTCGCCGACCTTCGACGACGCCTCGCCCGCCTTCTTCCGGACGACCATGGACAACCTGCTGGCCGCCGCCGCGCACGCGGGCGTCGGACACGCGGTGGTGCTCTCCATCGTCGGCGTCGACCAGGTGCCCGACCTGGACTACTACCGCGCCAAGGTCCTCCAGGAGGATCTCCTCAAGGCCGGCCCGGTTCCGTACTCGATCGTCCGGGCCACCCAGTTCTTCGAGTTCGTCGAGGCGATCCTGTCCTGGACGGCCGACGACACCACCGTCCGCCTGCCCAGCACCCCGGTGCAGCCGATGGCCGCCGCCGACGTGGCGCAGGCCGTCGCCGACGTGGCCATGGGCGCGCCGCTGCGCGGCATCCGCGACGTCGCCGGCCCCGACGTCTTCGCCCTCGACGAGTTGGGGCGGATCACCCTCGCCGCCCGCGGTGACCAGCGCACCGTCACCACCGACGACAGCGCCGGCATGTTCGCCGCCGTCTCCGGCGACGTCCTCACCGCCCCCGACGACGCCGTCATCGCCCCCACCGGCTACCGCGACTGGCTCGGCCGCCAGTCCTGAGTCGCCTGCCGCCCTGCGCGCCACCGTGGCGCGCAGGGCGCGGCCGGTCCTCAGCCCGGCACGGCCCGGGACCGCCACTCGTCGGCCAGGATCGCGAAGACGAACTGGTCGGCCCACTCCCCGTCGAACAGGTAACTGCGCACGTGGTGCGCCTCCCGGCGCATCCCCAGCCGGGTCATCAGCCGGGCGGAGGCCTCGTTGCGGGCGTGGCACCGGCCGTAGACCCGGTGCAAACCGGCCTCGTCGAACCCCCAGCCCAGCAACGCCGTGGCCGCCTCCGTGGCCAGCCCACGCCCGCCGTGCTCCGGGTGGAACACGAACCCCAGCTCCGCCGTGCGGTCACTGTCGCTGCGCCACACCAACTCCACCGTCCCGATCACCGTCGCGTCGCGCACCACGGCCAGCGTCAGGCAGTCACCCTCCGCGCGGAGCGCGTCCTCACCCGCCATGGCGCGCACCGACGCCCGCGACTGCTCCCGGGTACGCGGCTCGGCGCCGAGCATCCAGCGCACCACGTCGGGTCGGCGCTGGTAGGCGTACACGTCGTCGAGATCGTCCAGGGTGACCGGACGCAGCGTGAGCCGCGCCGTCCGGATCGGGTAGCTGGGCTGGAACATCGGACGATCCTAGGCGGTGTCCTGCCGCGGACACACCCACGGGACCGAGCCTCGCGGGCTGCTCGGCGGTGCCCGTCGCCAGCGGACTAGCCTCGGCGCTATGCCGGACTCCCGCGTGCTGCGCATCGGTACCCGCAACTCTCCGATGGCGCTGGCCCAGGTCGATCGGGTCCGCGCCATGCTCGCCGACCGGCACCCCGAGGTCACAGTGGACGTGCGCTCGATGTCGACAAGCGGCGACCGCTGGCTCGGCGACCTGGCCGCGCTGGGTGGCAAGGGGGCGTTCACCAAGGAGGTGGACGCCGCCCTGGTCGCCGGGGACGTCGACCTGGCGGTGCACTGCGTCAAGGACGTACCCGGGGACGGCCGGCGCCGGCCGGCACGGTGCTGGCCGCCTACCTCAGCCGCGACGACGTCCGGGACTGCCTCGTGCACCCGGGCGGCCTGCGCATCGAGCAGCTGCCCGCCGGCACCCGGATCGGCACCTCCGCCGTCCGGCGGGTCGCGCAGCTGGCTCTGCACTGGCCGCAGCTGGTGCCGGTGGCCATTCGTGGCAACGCGAACACCCGGCTGGCCAAACTCGACGCCGGGGAGACGTACGACGCGCTCCTGCTCGCGGTCTCCGGCCTGCACCGGATCGGGCAGGCCGACCGGATCACCCACCCGATCGGCGTCGACACGATGGTTCCCGCCGTCGGCTCCGGCACCCTGGTCCTCCAGTGCCGCGAGGATGACACCCGCACCCGTGAACTGGCCGCGAGCCTCAACGACCCGCGAACCTGGCAGGAGACCATGGCCGAGCGGACCATGCTGCACATCCTGCAGGGCAACTGCCACTCCCCCATCGCCGCGCTCGCGCGCACCGAGCCCGACGGCCGTCTCGGCCTGCGGGCGCGGGTGATCAGCCTCGACGGCAAGACAGTGCTCGACGTGCACGAGTGGGCGGCGGACCCGATCACCCTCGGCACGTCCGTCGCCGCGGCCTGCTCCGGCAGGGCGCCCGCGACCTGCTCAACCAGCCTGCCTTCGGGGCCGGGCCGGTCTAGCCCCGCGCTGCGTCATTCCGGCGGGTTGCCCGCAGGATGCCGTTGAGGCCCTCCTCGAACAGCACATCGTCGTTCCACCGGCTGTGGTCGAGGTGGCCGGAGGCGTTGAGGGTCGGGTAGGCATCGCTCAGTGCGGCGATCTGGTTTCGGGCTGCGGCCCTCGCCTGAGGGTCGGCAGTCTGATGCCAGGTGGCTTCGGTGAGTGCGGCGCCGATGACGTAGTTCGCCAGCATGCGGGTGGCCACCGCGAGCTGGAGCCCGTCGAGCCCGCCGCGCACGAGTGCTGCTTGCAGAAACTCGGTACGGGCCAGGACGTTGGGTCCGAGCATCGGTCGTCCCACCAGGCTCGGTGTCCAGGGATGACACAGCATGGCGGCGCGCCAAGCTCGGGCGAGAGAGCGAATATCGTCGATCCAGTCGTCGCTTGGTTCCGGAACGGGCACGTCACCGAAGATCCGGTCGACGGCCAGATCCAGGACGTCGTCCTTGGTCTTCACATGCCAGTACAGGGCGGTGGACGTCACGTCGAGCTGCTGGGCGAGGCGGCGCATCGTCAGGCCCTCGATGCCGTGCTCGTCCAGCAGGGCCACCGCTGCGGCCACGATGCGCTCGACGGTCAGCGGCAGGGCTCGTCGTGGGCGCGCTGGCTCAGCCCGCAGCCAGACCGACTGGGTGCTGCGGCTGTCCCGTCGCCTGGTGGGGTGCTGCCCGGGGGTAGCGGGCTCCGCTGTGCTCATGCTGCCAATCTAGTGCAGCGCACAATCAACTTAACAACGGTAAGGTGATTGAACGACGTCCACTGTCGAGGAAAGGACCGCGTCATGCCTCTGCTCCGGGTCCACCTGGACAGTGACCGGATCACCGCTCGCCGCGTCATGCGGCTGCATCAGGCAGGCAAGGTCCACCACGAGTCGCGGGAAGCCGCCCGCGAGCAGGTATGGCGTCACGGCCGCACGCCGGCCGGTGACCCGATCTTCGTTGGCATCACGAACGGTCGGCGTCACGTGCAACTGCTCTACGACATCGAGGTCCACCCCGACACGGAGCACTGAGTCGCGCCCACAGGTCGTCCGCTGGCATGGCGACTCCCGCCATGCCAGCGGACGCCGCGGGTCAGCCGGTGGGCTCGCCGAACCAGCGGGAAAGCTGCTCGTTCAGGTCCCGCTGGTCGGCGCCGATCCAGGCGACGTGGCCGTCGGGGCGAAGCAGGACGGCCGGAGCATCCAGTGCGGCGCGGTGATCGGCGAGGTGATCGACCCGGTCCGACCAACCGTCGACGGTCAGCCGTTCGGTCCGGTCCAGCAGCAGCCCGCGGCCGCGATGCAGCAGACCGTAGAGGGTGCCCTGTCGCACGTCGATGTCGCGCAGCCGCCGCCCGAGCAGGCCCGGGCCCGCCCCGAAGTCGTAGCGGATGCCGATCCCGGTGATCTTCTCGATCAGGAGGCGGTTCACCTCGTCGATGTCCATCAGCTCGGTGAACAGCCGGCGCACCGCCCGCGGGCCCGGCTCGGGTGACAACAGCTCCGTCTGGGCGCGGGTGTTGTCCAGCACCTCCTCGGCGACCGGACGACGTTCCGCCTGATAGCTGTCCAGCAGGGTGTCCGGCGCCCAGCCCCGGATCTGGGCGGCCAGTTTCCAGCCGAGGTTGACCGCGTCCTGGACGCCCAGGTTGAGGCCCTGCCCGCCGATGGGTGGATGGATGTGTGCCGCGTCGCCGGCCAGCAGCACCCGCCCGATTCGATAATGTTCGGCCAGCCGGGTGGCATCGCCGAAGCGCGACAACCAGCGCGGCGAGTGCACGCCGAAGTCGGTCCCGGCGACGGCCCGCAACTGGTGCCGGAAATCCTCAAGGGTGGGCGGTTGGGCACGGTCGCTGACTCCCGCCGCAGGGACCACGACGCTGTAGACCTGTCCGCCGAAGGGCCGCAGCCAGAACGGTCGATGGGCCTGGCCGACCTCGGCCACCCGAGCGGCGACCTCCTCCGGCGACGCCGTCACCGACATCTCGCCCATCAGCGTCTCGGTCCGCGACTCTCGCCGGGGAAGCCGACGCCGAGCAGTTTGCGCACCGTGCTGCGCCCACCGTCACAGCCGACGAGGTAGCGCGCCCGCACCCGCTCCCCGTCGGCCAGTTCGACTGTCACACCCTCCTCGTCCTGGGTGACACCCGCCACCGCGGCACCGCGACGCACCCGCGCGCCCAGTGCGATCGCGTGCTCTTCGAGGAGTCCGACGATGACCGGCTGCGGGATGCCCAGCAGGTAGGCGTGCGCGGTGTCCAGGCCCTCGGGCGCGGGCTTGTCGATGGCGGCGAAGAAGCCACCGGCCGGACGCTGTCTGCCCCGTTCGCGAACGCGCTCCAAGAGCCCGCGCATCGCCATCAGCTCGATGCTGCGCACGTGCAGGCCGACGATGCGGGCGAACGACGTGGGCTCGGTGTCCTTCTCCAGGACGAGCACCCGGACGTCGTGCAGCCGTAGCTCGGCGGCCAGCATCGCGCCGGTCGGACCGCAGCCGGCGATGATCACGTCGAACAGGGACGGGCGGTCGGTGCCGGGGACCGCCGACGCCTCGGTGGTGAATTGCCGAGAGTGCATAGGTGTTGCCTTTCGGGAGGGCCGTGGTGGCGAGGCGCTCCCGGCGACACCTACGTCAATCGCCCGACCGTGACGGACAGGGGGAGCACCCACATCGCTACAACGTTCATGGGTCTCACCTCCTCGGATGGCGTCACGTTCCGCTGCAAGCTACAAGCCCCGGCGTCGCCAGGTCCAGTCCTTTCCGGCCGGGGCCGCCCTCGATCTTCGTGAACCCGTCACTGAGCAGCGCCGAAGTGGTCGGTGAGCGCGGCGCGTAGCGTGCCGGCGTCGCCGGCCGACCAGGCGACGAAGCAGTCCGGGCGGATCAGCAACGCGGTCGCGGTGGTGCCCTCCAGCGCGCCGGTGACGACGTCGACCCGGTCTCGCCACGGCGCGGCGACCCCGGCGTAGCCGCCGGTGGAGTCCAGCAGCAGGGGCCGGGCGGCGCGGGTCAGCTCGGCGAGCCGGGTCGGACCGTACTCGCCGTGCACGACCACGTCGGGGGCGCACCGGCCAGCCAGCGGGTCGGCGGGATCGGCCGGGTAGCGGACATCAGCGCCGGACATCAGGGCGGCGATGTGCCCGGTCACCTCCGGCTTGCGCAGCAGTTCGGCGAAGAGTTCCCGCAAACCGGTGATCTCGTCGCCGGGGCCGATCAGCGCCGACTGCGCCTGGGTGGACATGACGACCCGCTCGGCGACCGGGCGACGTTCGGTCTCGTACGTGTCGAGCAGGCCCTGCGGTGCCCAGCCGCGCACCGTGGCGGCGAGCTTCCACCCCAGGTTGACGGCGTCCTGAAGGCCCAGGTTGAGGCCGGGGCCGCCGATCGCGGGGTGCACGTGCGCGGCGTCGCCGAGCAGCAGCACCCGGCCGGCGCGGTAGCGGGCGGCGATGCGGGTGTTGCGGCCGGTCAGCCGCCGCAGCAGGCCGGGGCCCTCGGAGGCGTCGATCGGCAGGTCGGCCCCGAGCACCTGGGCGACGCTGGCGCGCAGCTCCGCCAGGGTCATCGGGGTCTCGTCGCTCGTTGGCGCGTCGGGCCACTCCGTGGTGCTCAGGATCGCCGGGCGGCCGGGGAACGGCGCCCAGGCGATCAGCCCGCGCGCGGTGCGGGTGTGCTGGAACGGCGGAACGACGCCGTGACCGGGAACACGCAGGCCGCCGGTGTCGGGGTCGAGCGAGCACGCGGGGACGGTCACGGTGGCGGTGCGGGAGACCGACCTGTCGTTTGTGACACCGGGGAAGTCGATGCCGGCCAGCCGGCGCACCACGCTGCGGCCACCGTCGGCACCGACGAGGAACCGGCAGCTGAGCCGCGTACCGTCGGCAAGGCGGACCTCGACCGCGTCGCGGCGTTGGTGCAGGTCGATGACCTCGTGGCCGCGGCGCAGGTCGACGCCGAGTTCGACGGCCCGGGCGGCGAGGGCCGCTTCGAGCTGGGCTTGCGGCACGCCGAGCACGTAGTGCGGGTTCTGCACGAGCATCGTGAGATCCAGCGGGAACGCGCCGAACGCGAAGGCTGGTTGCGGCCTCGGCGGAGTGCTCTCACCGCTGAGCCGCGGCGTCATGGCCGGTCGGCCGCGGCGGCGAGGCGATGATGATCGGCACGGCAGGCTAACGACCGTCACCCGCCGATCGCCGCGCTCGGACCCGCCCGTGCACCTGTGGCCTGGCCCGCTCGCCGCAGCGAGTGCGGGGCCAGCGTCGCCCGGGCCGGGATGCCGGCGCGCCAGCCGGTGGGTCGGGCCTGTCCGGCGCTGGCCTAGCCTGGTGAGATGCTGTCGCAGGTGAAGGGCTTGTCCCGGCATTTCACGGAGGAGACTCTTCGCGCGTACCTCGTCGACCGGTCGGTTCGTCGAGACGACGGCTGCCTGATCGTGCGTGGTTACGGCAGCCGTCGGGGCGTCTACCAGAAGGTCGCCGGCCGGGCTTGGGCGCACATCACGGCCTACGTCGTCTTCGTCGGCGATTTCGATCCCAACCTGGACGTGCACCACCTCTGTGGGGTGCCCGACTGCATCGAGCCCACCCATCTGCGCCAGGTGAGCCACGCCGACAACTGCCGCGACCGCACCCAGCAGCCGCGCTGCCGCAACGGGCACGAGCGGGAGATCGACCCCGCGAGCGGTCGGTACCGCAAGGCCTGTCGAGTGTGCAACAACGAGGCGCAGAAGCGGTGGCGCGCGCGTCAGTCCGCAGAGGTCGCCGCAGCCCGTGCCGCGTACGGGCGGCAGGCGGAATGACGTCCGACATCACTTCCGATCACGACCTGACCTGACGTCGGCTGAGGCCCGATCGGGCTCCACACTGACCGCTACACCATCCTGATTCATTACGCACAAGAACTGTCATTATGGTGCGTGTCCACTTGGCACCTTTTGTGGTGGGTAATTATTGGATTAGTGTTACTGGAAAACCGATAATCGGCCGAGTGCGGGTCCACCGGCGCCGAAAGGTCGGGTGCGTGGCTGCCCCAGAGTGGCGTCGCCGTTCAGCCGCAGGGAGTCGGCGGCCTCGTCCACACGGGCGACCGCAGAGAGAAGTCGATACCGGCCGCCACGGCGGTAGCACGTTCGGGTCCGAGCTCCCGTTCGGTCAGCCACAGACCCAGATCCAGACCGGCGGTCAATGCGCCAGCGGTGACTCGATCACCGTCGTCGACCACCCGTTCCTCGATCACGTTGACGCGATAGGCACGCAACTCGTCGTACGCGTTGCGGTTCGTTGTGGCGTTGCGTCCGGTGAGCAGACCCGCCGCGGCGAGCAGCATTCCGCCTGTGCAGACCGACGCCATCCAGCGTGCGGAACCGGCCGCCGCAGCCAGCCGCTCGGGTAGCACACCGGTCTGGGCCTCGGCCCAGGAGCCCTCATCGGCCCGGTTCAGCCACCCACCGCCAACCACGATCACCCCGTCCGGGCGGCCGAGCGTGCTCCGAAGATCCAGCCGCACGCCCCGCATGCTGCGGACCGGACCTGCTCCACGCACGGCCACCAGCTCCACGTCAAACCCGGCGCTGGACAGCACCTCGAATGGCCCGAAGGCGTCGAGCTCATCGAACCCATCGAAAATGACGATCTCTATTCGCATCTGCCCAGGCTCGCCGCCAGCACACCGGTGTGCCAGTGGCATCCTTGCCGTCGTGCGTAAGGAATCGGCCATCCACCGGGTTGTCGTGCTGGCCCTGCCGCCGGTCGTAGCGTTCGACGCGACCATCGCCACGCAGGTTTTCGGTCACGAGGGCCTCGGCCGCTACGAGGCGGTGCTGTGCTCGCTGCAGGCCGGGCCGGTGCCGACCACCACGCCCGGCTTCGCCATCACCGTCGCCGCCAACCTTGAAACGCTCATGACCGCCGACACGGTTGTGGTACCGGGCTTCCGGCGAGGACCCGTGTCGGCGGACGCGCTCGACGCCCTGCGGGCGGCGCACCAACACGGCGCCCGGATCGTCTCCATCTGCACCGGCGCCTTCGCGCTGGCCCAGGCAGGCCTGCTCGACGGCCGTCGCGCCACCACGCACTGGGCCCACGCCGCCGACCTCGCCCGTGAACACCCCGCCGTACGCGTCGATCCGGCGGTCCTCTACGTCGACGAGGGCACGGTGCTGACCAGCGCCGGGCTCACCGCAGGACTCGACCTGTGCCTCTATCTCATCGGGCTCGACCACGGGCAGCAGGCGGCGATCCAGCGCGCGCGGCACATGGTCACCCCGTTGCACCGCGCCGGCGGACAGGCGCAGTACAGCGTCGCGGGCACGACGGCGGCCAGCGAGCGAATCAAGAGCGTGACGGAATGGGCGCTGGCAAACCTGCATCAGCCCATCACGGTGGCCGACCTCGCACGCGAGGCGGTGCAGTCCACCCGAACGCTCAGCCGCGTGTTCGCCACGGAACTCGGCACCAGCCCGCGCGCCTGGCTGATCGCCGCCCGGCTGCGCATGGCGTGCACGCTTCTCGAGACCGGTGATCGGAGCGTCGAGGAGATCGCCCGGCGCACCGGAATGGGCAGCGCCGCCAATCTTCGATTGCACTTCCGCAGGACGTACGCCACCACCCCGCTCGCCTACCGAAGCACATTCCAGCAACGCTGAGTCCGCTACCGATCCGCCCCGCACCCACCGCGGACCGGGCGGCCGGGACTATCCGGACAGTCGCTCCAGCCACTCCGTCAGGAGGTGCTGTTCGGCAGCGCTGAGGGAGTTCTGGCTGGGCAGGGCGGCGCGCAGGGCGCGAGCGGCGCCCGCCGGACCCTCTTCCCGCACCGCCGATTCCTGACTGACGACGGCGCTGATCATCGCTTCGCGCAGCGCGACCAGGAGGGCGGGGTTCCGCTCGGCGTCGGGCAGGGACAGCCAGGTCAGCACGGCGCCACGGGCGGTGGCGTGGATGATCTGGGCGGCGAGGTTCTCGTCGACGCGCAGTCGGCCCGCGACGGCCAGGCGGCGGATGCGGTTCATGAGCAGTCCGAGGCCGAGCCGGGAGGCGATGGCGGACCGGGCGGGTTCGGCGTACATGAGCGCGTACAGAGCCGGGTTGGCCAGTCCGAACTCGACAGCCGTGTCCCAGCGGACGCGTAGTTCCCTGACCGGGTCCTGCGGGTCGGGGTCGACGTGCTTGGCGGCCAGGAACCGGGTGAACCCGTATTCGGCCACCGCGTCGAGCAGGGCCTCCTTGTCACCGAACAGCCGGTACAGGGCCGGCGCCTGTAGTCCGGCGGCCTCGGCGACCGCCCGGGTGGTGACCGCGTCGCGGCCGCCGCGCTCCAGCAGGTCGATCGTCACGTCCATGATCCGGCGGCGGGTCTGCTCGCGCGCGTTGCCGTCGGGGTTCGCGGCAGCCGACAGGGGTTCGGGTCACCAGGCATGTATCGAGGATAACCCGGATTTGGCACCAAGGATATTATCAGCGTTAACACCATCACGTTTACTGGGAACGCCTCACCGCCCGTGCCGCCAAGCCGACAGCGGTCTGACCCACGATCGAACCGCCGCCGCGCTCGGACCGGCCTCGAGCAGCGGCGGCGGGCGGCGACGGCGCAGCACCCGCGGCTGAACCAGCGCGGCGGCACGGCTCCCCGATCGCCTACGCTCAGTAACGAACACCGCCAGCTCGCCGTGGAGGAGGTCACGCGCTTGCGCTTCGAGCACCGCGACACCGAGACAGACGCGAACATCGTCGACCGGGTCTGGCGCACCCGCAGCGACGCCGAGGACACGATGACCTCCGCCGCGCGCACGTGCTGCCAACTGATCCTCACCCGGATGCGCGGGCGGCTCCTCGTCAGCCTGCGCGGGCCGGAGACCAGGACGACCACCGCGCCGGTCCCGCCGGACGCCGAGTTCCTCGGGATCCGGCTCACCCTCGGCACCGTTCTTCGTCCGCATCCCGCGCCCTCGATCGTCGACGGGTCCGTGTCGCTCCCCGTGACGGACTCGGGGCGGATAGTCATCGGCGGTCAGGAGTGGGAGGCGCCGACGTACGAGAACGCCGAGCAGTTCGTCCGACGCCTGCGCAACGCGGGTCTGCTGGCGCGATCGGGCCTCAGGGTTGAGGAGAACTCCGCCGGACACCCCGGAGGCCACCGGTCGAAACGGACCCTTCAGCGGCAGTACCGCGCGGTCACCGGCCTGTCGCAGACCGCCGTGACCCAGATCGACCGCGTGAACGCCGCGGCCACGATGCTGCGCGGCGGCAACGACTGGCCAACGGTCGTCGACGCGCTGGGATACTTCGACCAGGCTCACCTGGCACACGCGTTGCGGCGCTACGTGGGGCGCACCGCGCGGGGGCTGCGCCCGGGCGGCGACCACGCGACGGTGTCGTTCCTGTACAAGATCTCCGCGCGGCCAGGCAGCTAACCTCCGTTCGCCGGCCGCCCCGGCGGCCGTCCCCGAGCCGGACCACGGAGGAGAACAGTGCTGCTCAGCGTCAACGTCTTCGTCAGCCTCGACGGAATCATGCAGGGACCGGGAGCCCCCGACGAGGACCGCTCCGGCGGCTTCGACCGCGGCGGGTGGCTCGTCCCGCACGCATCAGTGCACACCAACGAGGTCGTCCAGAGCTGGTTCCAGGAGGCAGACGCGTTCCTCTTCGGCCGCACGAGCTACGCCCTGCTCGGCGGGTACTGGCCACAGGTCACCGCCCCCGACGACCTGATCGCCAGCAAGCTGAACACGCTGCCGAAGTATGTCGTCAGCACCACGCTGACAGACCGGCAGGCCGACTGGAACCCGACGACGATCCTGCGCACCGGAATCGTCGACACGGTCCGCCGGCTCAAGGAGCTTCCCGGCAAGGAACTCCAGGTTCACGGCAGTTGGCAGCTCGTGCAGACGCTGCACCAGGCCGGACTCGTCGACCTCTACCGGCTGCTGCAGTACCCGGTCGTCGTCGGCACCGGAAAACGGCTGTTCCCGGACGGATCAGCCCCGGCGACGTTCACAACCGCCGAAGGGGGCGAGCGCGTGCTGCCCGGCGGTGCGGTCTCGCTGACGCTGACCCCCACGACCGTCGGCGTGATCTCCGCCGGCGCGTACACCGTGCAGAGCGGGCGCTCGACGGCGGTCGTCGACTGACATCGACGCCCGACCGGCGCCGGACGCTCCCCGATCGCGCCCGTCGACCACCGACCCCCACCGATCAGCCGGACGGGTGCGGTGCATCGTCGGCGGGGGCAGACCCGGCCGGCTGTGCCGACGATCGGGCGGTCGCGGCCTGAGGTGCTCGGGTGGCGCGGGCGTACCCGACGGTCGTGACGCCCAGCCACACTCCCCAGCCGAGGAACACCAGCACCGTGGCGGTCACCGCCCACCCGCCAGCCACCTCCGACCACCGCAGGTCACCCGACCGTAGCTGCGCCAGGACGACCGCGAGGCTCAGCACCCCGTAGGTGACCAGGGCGATCGCCACCACCGCGGCCGGGATCAACGCCAACAGCCGGGGAACGCCTCGACCGCGCAGTCCCGGCACCCAGCGCGGGAACTGCTGCCCCCACCGCTGCACCAGACCCAGCACGAGCAGGCCGGCCAGCGGCGGAACGACGGTGATCCCAACGCCCATCGCCGTGGACAGGTCCCGGTGGATGTCATCCAACTCCTGCGCGGAGATGCCGAACGGAACGCCGAGCACCCAGAGCCCGTGTGGCACGGCCCACCCGATGACCGGCAACGCCACCGCGACGTACGCCCAGTGGCGGGCCCACGGTGGCACCGGTCGGAAGCCGGCGGACACCGGTTCGTGCGCCGGAGCCAGTGCGTTCGCGAGCCCGGCGAAGGCCAGGCCGCCGGCCACCAGCGCGAGCCGGGCGCCGAGGTCACGCCAGTCCGAGGGGCGCCCGGCGAGGGCGGCCGGCACCTCGAAGAGCAGGTGCAGTGGGAAGGCGGCGACCAGCAGCAGCGCCGCGACCGTCCAGCCGGCGGCGGCCGCCCACCGGCCGGGAAACCGAAGCGCGCAGACGATCATCACGGTGAGGGCCGCGGCGGCGGCGAGGGCTGCCCAGCTCGCCGCCCAGGGCAGCACCCGGACCTGGTCGGCGCCGCACCCGCCGGCCGGATCGGTCCGGGCGGTTCGGTCGCAGGCGGTGTATCCCCACCGGCCACCGGCGATCCAATAGAGACGCAGCGCTGCCTCCCCGGCGACGAACACCAGGCAGGCCACCGCCCACCGCACGGCTCGCCGGCCACGAACAGCCACCGACGGGTGATCTCGATGCGACATGTCGACTCCCACCGTGACGGCCGTGCTGGCACATCAGATCGTGCGGCACCCCCGCTGTGAACAGGCTGAGCGACGGCGCGCCCCCCAGCGCGGGCGCCCGCCAGCGGGGCCCGCGAGGGGGCTCAGCGCAACATCGCCCGGGTCATCCGACGGGTGGCGACGTACATCGCGATGGAGCCGAACGCGACGAGGTAGGCCACCGGGATCAGCAGGTCCCAGCCGAGTCGGCCCAGCGCCGGTTCGCGGACCAACTCGATGCTGTGGTAGAGCGGCAGCGCCCGGATCAGGGGCTGCACCGCCTCCGGGTAGACCGACAGCGGATAGAACGTCGTCGCGAAGAGGTACATCGGCAGCATGACCAGCTGGATGTACTGGAAGTCGGGGAAGTCACGCAGGTACGTCGTCACGGCCAGACCGGCCGCCGCGAACGCGTACGAGATCAGCACCGACGCCGGCAGGGCCAGCAGCACCCAGGCCGAGGTGACCAGCCCGCCGATCGCCATGAGAGTGAGGAAACCGATCGAGGTCAGCAACGCGTTGATCATGGCGCTGGTGACCTCGCCGACGGCGATGTCGGTGACGGAGAGCGGTGTCGGCAGGATCGTCTCGTAGGTCTTCTCGACCTTCATCCGGATGAAGACGCCGAAGCTGGTCTGGTTGAACGCGGTGTTCATCGCGGTGGTGGCCAGGATCGCCGGCGCCACGTAGACGACGTACGCGACGTCGACCCCGGGGACCGTGCCGACCAGCAGCCCGACACCGACCCCGATGGACAGCAGGTACAGGACCGGTTCGACCAGCGCGTTGAGCAGCGGGGTGACCGACCGGCGGTGGATCATGAAGTTGCGTTCGATCAGCGCGAGGGCGCGACGGCGGGTCCAGGCGGGTACGACGGCGGTGGTCATGGGGTCTCCACGAGGCTCTGGACGGGGCCGTCACGGGTGCAACCGGCGGCGGTAGGTGACCCGGGCGGCCAGGAAGCCGCCGATCGCGAGCACCAGCAGGTAGGCGATGTGGACGCAGCTGCCGGTGATCGTCGCCGTGCCGAGGCTGAGCGTGCGGCACAGCTCCACCCCGTGCCACAGCGGCAGCAGATAGGACACCGGTTGGATCCACTCCGGTAGCTGCGAGACCGCGAAGAAGGTGCCGGAGAACATGTAGAGCGGCATGATGACGAAGCGGAAGACCGTGTCGATGTGGCGCAGCTTGCGCACGCCGACCGCCCACGCCGCGGCCGGTGCCGCGAACGCGACCCCGGTGAGCGTCGCGCCGAGCAGGGCGCCGAGAACCCACCAACCTGCGATCAGCCCGAACGCGGCCATCACCGCGATGAAGGCGGCGCTCGCGATGAGCACCCGGAAGGCGATGAAGAGCAGGTGCCCGGCGGCGAGTTGCTCCGGGTTGAGCGGCGTCGGGGTGGCACCCCGGTACGCCCCGAAGCCCGCGGCCCGGGCCACTCCCGCCGAACCCTCCAGAAACGCGTTCTGCATTGCGGCGGCGGCCAGCATGCCCGGGGCGAAGAACGCCGCGTACGAGACACCGGCGATCTGGGCCGGTGCGTTGTCGTCCACGAGCGCGCCAAGGCCGGCACCGATGCCGATGAGGAAGAGCAGCGGATTCAGCACGTTGAGCACGATCGAGCCGCGCCAGGTGCGCCGGTAGAGCGTGACCCAGTATCCGAATACCCGTAGCACCTGTGCTCTCCTCCGCTACTCGATCAGCGATCGGCCGGTGAGCTTGAGGAACACGTCCTCCAACGTCGCGCGGCGGACCAGTGCGGTGAGCGGGGTCAGCGACATGGCGTGCACCGTGGCGAGGGCGGACTCGCCGTCGGCGGTGTAGACGAGCACCCGGTCGGGGAGCAGTTCGACCCGACCGTCGGTGTCGGTGCCGCCGGTGGCCAGCACCGAGGTGCCGAGTTTCTCCGCAGCGATGTCGCGTTCGTCGAGGCGGAAGCGCAGTTCGAGGACCTCGCGGGTGGCGTACCTGGTGATGAGCTCCTGGGGTGAGCCCTGCGCGACGATCCGGCCGTGGTCGACGACGATGAGCCGGTCGCAGAGCTGCTCGGCCTCGTCCATGTAGTGGGTGGTGAGGATGAGCGTGACACCCTGTTGTTTGAGCT
The DNA here is from genome assembly GCF_016803395.1 of Micromonospora tarensis. Taxonomy (GTDB): domain Bacteria; phylum Actinomycetota; class Actinomycetes; order Mycobacteriales; family Micromonosporaceae; genus Micromonospora; species Micromonospora tarensis. The sequence goes on from NZ_JAEVHL010000049.1 coordinate 24,310, forward strand.
GGAAGAGCCGGTCCCACAGGATGTGTCGGGCCTGCGGGTCCAGGCCGGTGGTGGGTTCGTCGAGCAGCAGGATGTCGGGCTCGTTGATCAGCGAGCGGGCGATGGTGAGTCGTCTGCGCATACCGCCGGAGAGCGTCTCGACCTGGTCGCCGGCTTTCTCCTGTAGCTGGGCGAAGTCCAGCAGTCGGGTCGCGCGGTCCCGGATGACGGCCCGCGGCAGGCCGAAGTATCGCCCGTAGATGTGCAGGTTCTCCCGGACGGTGAGTTCGTTGTCCAGGTGGTCGTCCTGCGTCACGACGCCCAACCGGGCGCGGATCTCCGGCCCCTGTCTCATCGGGTCCATGCCGAGCACCCGCAGCGTGCCGCCACTGATCGGTGACGTCGCGGCGATCATCCGCATGGTGGTGGACTTACCGGCGCCGTTGGGGCCGAGGAGCCCGAAGGACTCCCCCCGCTGGAGCGTGAAGTCGATGCCGTCGACGGCGCGGAACTCCGCCGTCGACCCCCGTGGCGGATAGACCTTGGTCAGACTCCTCGCTTCGACCAGCGCATCTTCACTCACCACGGCAGCCTACGAAAAGTAGACAGTGGACTGCAAGATATATGCAGGACAACGAAAAAGTTGGACTAGCGGTCGTCAACTGGGCGGCAATCCGCCATCTCGCCGGCCGCGATCTGTAGGTTGTCTTCTTGACGAGCGAGATGCATGTAGCTAAGTTTCAGCCATCCGGACTGGGAGGCGTCTATGTGGACCCGACTCGTTACCGCGACCACCCTGGTGGCCACCCTCGCCCCCATCCCCGCAGTGGTCTCCGCTCCGGTGCGTTCCTCGGCCGCCGAGCGTGGCTGGGTCACGTCGACGCTGCGGCAGATGAGCCTGGAGCAGAAGGTCGGCCAACTCTTCGCCACCTACGTCTACGGCGGTGACGCCACCGAGCCCACGGCCGCCGACCGGGCCGCGAACCTCGCCGCCTTCGGCGTCGAGACGCCCGCGCAAGTCGTCGAGCGGTACCACCTCGGCGGCGTCTGCTACTTCTCCTGGTCGCACAACCTGGACAACCCCCGGCAGATCGCCACCCTCTCCAACGGCCTGCAACGGGCCGCCCTGGGCAATCGGGCCAAGGGCATGGTGCCCCTGCTCATCTCCACCGACCAGGAGCAGGGCACGGTGGTGCGGATGCCCCCTCCGGCCGCCCAGTTCCCCGGGTCGATGGCGCTGGGCGCGGGGCGATCGGCACCGGCCGCCCAGACGGCGGCGGAGGTCACCGGGCGCGAGTTGCGCGCCGTCGGCATCCACCAGCCGTACGCCCCGATCGCCGACGTCAACGTGAACCCGGCCAATCCGGTGATCGGTGTCCGGTCCTTCGGCGCCGATCCCACCCTGGTGGCCGACCTCACCGCCGCCCAGGTCACCGGCTTCCAGGACCGAGCCGGAGGCACCGCCGTGGCGAAACACTTCCCCGGGCACGGCGACACCGCGACCGACAGCCACACCGGCCTGCCGGTGATCAGCCACAGCCGCGCCGAATGGGACCGGATCGACGCGCCCCCGTTCCGGCGGGCGATCAGGTCCGGCGTTGAATCGATCATGACCGCGCACATCGTGGTCCCGGCACTCGACCCGTCCGGCGACCCGGCGACCTTGTCGCCGACCATCCTCACCGGTGTGCTGCGCGGTGAGCTCGGCTTCCGGGGCGTCATCGTCACCGACGCGCTGAACATGGCCGGCGTGCGCGCCAAGTACGGCGACGAGCGGGTGCCCGTGCTGGCGCTCAAGGCCGGCGCCGATCAGCTCCTGATGCCGCCGGACCTCGCGCTGGCGCGCGACGCGGTGCTACGGGCCGTCGCCACCGGTGAGCTCACCGAGCGCCGCATCGACGAGTCGGTCCGGCGCATCCTCGGCGTGAAGTACCGCCAGGGGCTGGCCCGGACCCCGCTGGTCGACGTCGAGCAGGCGGTACGGGCCGTCGGCGCGCCAGACCATCTCGCCGCCGTCACCCGGGTCACCGACGCGACGGTCACCGCCGTGCGCAACGACGCCAGCGTGCTGCCCCTGCCGCGCACGACCGGTCGTGCTGGTCACCGGCTGGGACAGCGCCGCCTTCGCCCCGGTCGCGGCGGTCGCCGCCGGGTTCACCGCCCGCGCGCCCGCGTCACCGCGCGGCCGGCGACCCTGCCCTCCGACGCGACGATCGCCGCCACGGCGAGCCAGGCCGCGGAGCACGACCTCACCGTCGTACTGACGAACAAGGCGTGGGACACCACCGTCACCGACCCGCGCGCCACCCAGCAGCGCCTCGTCGCGGCCCTGCTGGGCGCCGGGAAACCCGTGGTCGTCGTGGCTGTCCGCGACCCGTACGACATCGCGTACCTGCCCGGAGTCGCCACCTACCTGACGACCTACTCGTACACCCGGGCGGCGATGGACGCCCTCGTCCGGGCCCTGCACGGCGAGCTGTCGCCGCAGGGGCGGCTGCCCGTCACCATTCCCACTGCCGAGGGCACGGGCTCCGTGCTCTACCCCTACGGCCACGGCCTGAGTTGGTAGGAGGTCACCCCATGCAGCGCAGGAGTTTCCTGGCCGGCACCGTCGGTGCGGGCGCGTTGGGCGCGGGAACGCTCGGTGCCGCACCGGCGTCGGCCAACCCCGGCGGCCGGCGGGTCCGCACGGCCTCGACGAGCTGGTGTCCTCCGGATTCGCCGACCTCGCCGGCCAGCGGGTGGGCGTCGTGTCCAACCCGACCGGCGTCGACGCGGCCTACCGCCACCTCGTCGACCTGATGCACGGTTCGGGCCGGGTGCGACTGGTCGCGGCGTTCGGCCCCGAGCACGGCTTCCGCGGCTCCGCGCAGGCCGGCGGCAGCGAGGGCACCGGCGTCGACGCCCGAACCGGCATCCCCGTCTACGACGCGTACGGCGCCTCGCAGGCCCGGTGGGAGGCGATGTTCACCGAGGCCGGGGTGGACACCGTCGTCTTCGACATCCAGGACGTCGGGGTGCGCTTCTACACCTACATCTGGACGATGTACACCTCGATGGTGGCCGCGGCCCGGGTCGGCAAACGCTACGTCGTGCTGGACCGGCCCAACCCGACCGGCGGGCGGGCGTACGGGCCGATGATGACCAGCCCGTACACGTCGGGGGTGGGCCTGAAGGAGATCATCCAGCAGCACGGGATGACCGTCGGGGAGCTGGCCCGGTTCTTCAACGCCACCTTCCTGCCGGCCGAGGCGGGACGGCCGGTCGACCTGCACGTGGTCCGCTGCCGGCACTGGAGGCGCGACGCGTTCCCCGCCGACACCGGCGTGCCCTGGGTGATGCCCAGCCCGAACATGCCCACCCCGGACACCGCGCTGGTCTACCCGGGCACCGGACTGTTCGAGGGCGTCGCGTCCATCACCGAGGGGCGCGGCACGTGCCGCCCGTTCGAGCTGGTCGGTGGGCTGGCGACGGACTTCGACCACCACTGGGGTGACCGGCTCAACGCCCGTGACCTGCCCGGTGTCGAGTTCCGCGAGGCGTACTTCTCGCCGACCTCGGCCGGGCAGAAGCCGGACCTGCTCAACAAGCTCTGCGCCGGCCTCGAGGTCAAGGTGGTCGACCCCGCCGTGTACGACCCGATCCGCACCGGCGTGGCGATGCTCGTGGAGGCATACCGGTACCCGGCGTTCGCCTGGCGGCGCGACTCGTGGGACGCCGTGCGCCCGTACTGGATCGACAAGCTCACCGGGTCGCCGCGACTGCGTACCCAGATCGACGCCGGAGCCGACGTCGACGACGTCGTCGGCGCCTGGGCTGAGGAGTTGGCCACCTTCGACCGGCACCGCCGGCCCTTCCTGCTCTACTGAGGAGTGCGGTCATCGGGCGCACCGGCTGCACCGGAACGTCGACCGGGTTGCCGCCGGACAGCGGCGGTGAGTTGACCCTCGACCGGGTCGAGGCCGGAGCATCGGCGACATGAACGACCAGCCACCACCCGACCCGACCATGACGGCCATCATCGAAGCGGTGCGACTCGGCCAATCCGGCGAGCGAGCGCAGGCCCGCGAGGTGCTCGCGGCGTTGTGGGACGAGATCGGCCGCACCGGTAACGCCCTGCACCGCTGCACCCTCGCCCACCACCTCGCCGACCTGCAGGACACCGCCGAGGCCGAGCTGGTGTGGGACGAACGCGCCCTCGCCGCCGTCGCCGACCTGACCGACGACCGCGCCCGGGAGTACCACCACGCGCTGCAGGTGCGTGGTTTCCTGCCGTCGTTGCACTTGAACCTGGCCGACGTGCACCGGCGGCTGGCGACAGCACGGCCGCCCACACCCACCTGGGCACCGCGAGGAGCCTCGTCGGGCACCTGCCCGCCGACCAGTACGGCGACCTGGTCCGCGCGGGCATCCAACACGTCGACCGGGCCCTGGCGGCCGGTTCGACGAGTCGTCTCGACTCGCACCCGGCCGGCTGACGAACTAGGTTGCACCGTCGCGACGCCCCTGCGAGGGTCGACTGATGTCACCGGTGACCGGCGTTGACCTGTGCGAGGCGGCCGACGAGATGACGCGGGTGCTGCACCCGCACCGCGAGCGCGACTGGTCGGTGCCTGCCGGCACGTTGACGTGGAGCTGCTGGACCACAGCGGCGCACGTCGCGCACGACCTGCTCGCGTACGCCGGCCAGGTCACCGGCCGCCCGGACGACGGCTACCTGCCGTACGACCTGCGGGTCTCCCCCGACGCGAGCCCGGCGCAGACCCTCACCGTGGTGCGGGCCTGCGCCGGGTTGCTCGCCGCCGCCGTCGACGCGGCCCCGCCCGACGCGCGGGCCTGGCACTTCGGCCCCTGCGACCCGGCCGGCTTCGCCGCGATGGGGGTGGCCGAGACCCTGCTGCACACTTACGACATCGCCCTCGGCCTCGACTTGCGGTGGCGACCCCCGCAGCGGCTGAGCGCGTTGGTGCTGCGGCGACTCTTCCCGGACGCGCCGGCCGGCCCCGCACCCGAGGTGCTGCTCTGGATGACCGGCCGTGCTGAGCTGCCCGGCCGGGAGCGCCGTACCTCCTGGGTTTGGCGCGCCGCCGTGAACTGACCGCCGCGACGAGACGGTCCGGGAGCGCAAACTCCACTCGACTGGTCCGTCATGCCGATGTACCGAGGAGCGGTATACCCCACAGGTATGAATATGCCTCTGAGGTATACCGCTCAATACCGCATCCGCCCTGAGGGAGGTGACCGACGGTCACCGCCGCCACAGACCCCGGCAGGGTCAGGACTCGCCCGTCCTAGGGGCGGGCAGCGCGTGCCGATGACCATCTCGCGGAAAAGGCGGCCGGGCAGGCAGCGTCTCCTGGTACACGAAGCCGCACTTCTGCGCCACCCGGCAGGACGCCACGTTGTCCACCTGGTGCAGCAGGTCGAGGTGGGTCAGCCCGGGAAACCGGTCGAACGCCCAGCCGCTGAGCGCGGTGACCGCGCGCGGCGCGACCTCGCGCCCGCGCGCCCACGACGCCGTCCAGTAGCCCACCTCGGGAGCCGGACGCTCCGACGTGACCCCCTTGAGCACCACGTTCGCCACCAGCCGGGAAGCGTCCGCGCGGTCCTCGAGGACGGCGAGGGTGTACCGGTGGCCGTCCGCCCACGCCTGCCGGGTCCGCTCCAACCACTGCCGGCCCTCGTCGACGCTGGTCACCGGCATCCGGGTCCACCGCCGCAGCACCGGATCCTGGTACGCCCGCACCAGTGCGTCCAGGTCGTCTTCCCGCCAGGGGCGCAGGGTCAGCTCCGACGCCCGTAGTTCGATCACCATCGGCACAGTGTGCCGGTGACGTACGGTGCCGGTCAGCCCGACCGGCGCCGCCACCGGAGCCACCAGGCGCGTCGGGGCCGGCGCGACGGAGCGGCGACGGTCCTGCGCTCGGTCGTCGTCGGCGTCGAGACGCGGGGCGGGGCATGCTCGGCACGCCAGCGGTGCACCACCTCGTCGGCATTCACCGGGCGCACCATCACCCGGGGGCCCTCGGGGTTGCGCAGCCACGCCACGATCTGCGCGTTGAGCTGCCCGACGACGTCGCGCACGGCCTGTTCGCTGGGCAGGTCGCGGACCTCGTCGGGAACCTGCTCGACGCGTCGGCGCAGTTGCAGCGGGGTGGGCAGCAGCAGGTCGCTGGGCAGCGCCTCGCGCTCCAGGAAGCTCTTGATCCACCACGACTCGTCGTACGGCGTCCCCCGGCCGGGGATCGGCTTGCCCATGCCGGGCAGATCGTCGAACTCGCCGCGTTGCACGGCCCCACGGATCTGCGCCTCCACGGCTGCTTCCCACGCCTCGGTCACAGTGCGGCACCTCCCCTGGCCACCGTAACGCCCCGCCGCCGCGTGGCGACGGGCACCGCAACAGCTCAGCGCTCCCGCTACGGTGACCATTCCCGGTGGCCGCACGCACCGGGTGGTTGCCCCGGGATGACCGTTTCCCGCCCAGGCAGGCCACGATCTGCCCAGTGGCCCTCGTTCGGGGTGCTCGCCGCGCTTACGGTCGGAGCGGGCGTCGGTGAAACGGGGGATCGTCATGGTGAGCACGGGGTCGCTGCTGGGCATCGCGCTGGTGGCGTTGGGGCTGGTGCTCACGCCCGGCCCGAACATGGTCTACCTGGTGTCCCGGTCGGTGGCCCAGGGCCGCCGCGCCGGGCTGATCTCGCTGCTCGGGGTGGCCGCCGGGTTCGGCGTCTACCTGGCCACCGCGGTCGCCGGCCTGGCCGCCGTGTTCGTCCTGGTGCCGACGCTGTACGCGGTGGTGAAGCTCGCCGGGGCCGGCTACCTGCTGTGGCTGGCCTGGCGGACGCTGCGCCCTGGTGGTCACTCGCCGTTCACGCCCGCGCCGCTGCCGCCGGACCCGCCCCGGCGGCTGTTCACCATGGGTCTGGTCACCAACCTGCTGAATCCGAAGATCGCGATCCTCTACGTGTCGCTGCTGCCGCAGTTCGTCGAGCCGCAGCGGGGGCACCTGGCGGCGCAGAGCCTGCTGCTCGGGTTGACCCAGATCGCCGTCGCGTTGAGCGTCAACGCGCTGATCGTGCTCAGCGCCGGCTCCCTCGCCGGCTTCTTCGCCCGCCGGCCGCTGTGGCTGCGGGTGCAGCGGTGGGTGACCGGCACGGCCCTGGCCGCGCTGGCGGTCCGGATCGCCACCGACCGCTCCCGGGCGGCGGTCGCCACCCCCTGAAACGTCCGCGTACGGTGGTCGCCACGGCCCGGGCGACGAGCTGACCGCCCGGCACTAGACTTCGCCCTCGATGGACGCCGAGCCCACCACCACCGAGACCCGTCCGTGTGCCCACTGTGGACGGCCGGTGCCGCAGCGGGTCGGCGCGGGTCGGCCGTTTCGCTACTGCCGCGACAACGACGGCGCCTGCCAGCGCGCCTCCCGCAACAGCCGGATGCGCCACCGCAACGCCCCGGGCCTGCCCGGTCAGGTGGCCCGCACCTGGGAGGCGGTGGACCGGCTCGACCAGATCGTCGAGACGTTGACCGAGTCGTTGCACGCCGAGCTGTCCCCGGTCGGTGTGCAACGCCAGCTCGCCCAGGCCCGCGCGGAGGCCGCCGCCGAGGTCGCCGCGGCGCAGACCGAACGCGACGAGGCCCGCGACGACGCCGAAACCGCGGCGGCTGACGCGGCGCGGGCCCGCGAGCAGGCCCGGATCGCCGGCGCTGAG
>NZ_JAEVHL010000050.1 GCF_016803395.1 Micromonospora tarensis
TAGACAGCTCCACTCCACAACCGGAGGCCTTCACCTACCTACGACATCAGAGCGTGTCGTCACACAACCTCGACCAACCTCCCTGGACAGCACACCTAGAGCGGGCCCTGTCGATCTTGCGATCAGCATCAACTCATCGATCGTGCGGGCGCACCAGCATGCCCCTGGCGCCCGCAAAAAGGGCTCCCCAACAAGTCCGGCGACGCCTGGTGCGCAAGATGGCGAGGCAATCGGCCGATCCCGCGGAGGCTGAGCACGAAGTTTCACCTCGCCGTCGACGGACGCGGCCGCCCGTTGTCGATCCTGTTCACCCCAGGCCAGGCCGGCGACAACGCGCAACTGTTGGCGCTGCTGGACGCGATCTGCCTCAACAAGCCCGGGCCCGGACGGCCCCGCAAGCGCCCCGAGGTGCTGATCGCGGATAAGGGCTATGCCCACGACTCGACTCGCCGAACGTTGCGACAACGCGGCATCCGCCACGTCATCCCTGAACGATCCGACCAGGTCGCCCGCCGGGTCGCCAAGGGCAGCGCCGGCGGACGACCACCAGCCTTGGACAAAGTGATCTACAAGAAGCGCAATGTCGTGGAAGGCTGCTTCAACCGGCTCAAACAGTGGCGCGACCTGGCCACCCGCTACGCCAAACGCGCATCGCTCTACCGGGCCAGCCTGGTCCTTATCGCTGCCGTCATCTGGCTTCCAGGATCGACATAACAGACCCTAGGCGAACCGCGCGACCCCGATGAGGGTGAGTGAGCAGCCCGCATCGCTAACCGCGCTGCGGCAGACCGGCCGAATGCTCACCCGGGCCGAGTGCCATCTGCACGCAGTCAACTACATGACGCTTTCGTTCCGAAGTCGACATGTCGCTGCGACGATGCACCGGGTGACGAAGGAGGCGACGTGGCGCGGCGGAAGCGAGAGCGGGTCCGTAACCGACAACCCGGCCCAGTTCTCAGAAGCCAGCCGGTGGCCTTGGAGACTCCAACGCCGGTGCCATGGTGGAAGAAACCGATCACCTGGGTGATCACCGTCTGCCTGACCATGGTCGGCGCTGTGATCACGACCTACGGCACCGACATGGCCAAGGCGTTCCTCGGAGAGAGGGCTGCGCCCGAGGCGGTCGCAGAACGCGCCGCCCAGCCATCGCCCCTCATCGTGGTGGATCAGAGCCGCGTCGTTGACGTCGCCCGCAGCTTCGTCTTGCCCCAGTCACCGTCTGACAGCGCGTTGCAGGATTGGGACCGGTCACGCAGTGATATGCCCACCCAGCGGTGGCTCAACGACCAAGGCGCCGTGGACGTAGGGACTTCGTACTGGCAGATCACGTTCCAGGGCACAAGGACCGAGGTCGTGGAAATCGTCAACATCCGGCCGGTCCTGGAGGACGGCCGCTGCGCGCCAGCAGTCGCGGGAGTCCTCGTGGAGAACACTCCCTCCGGGGCCACCGACAAGATTCCCCTCACTGTCGCCATTGACCGGCCCAACCCCCGACTGCTGATCAACGACGGTAGCGGCGACGCCGGCAAGCCATTCTTCGATCTGAAGAAGATCAGTCTTCCCCGCAAGGAGAAGAACGTCGTGGTCGTCAGCGCTACGACCAGCGGCCCCTATTGCCGCTGGCGGCTGGCCGTCGAGTACTTGGCCGACGGCCACCGTGGCGAAGTGATGGTCAGCGCCCCAGGAAACCGCCCGTACGCCGTGACCGGAACAGTGTCATCCGACAAGTATTCGGATGTGTTCATCGCGAACCTGTGGCAATGCGGAGAGCCTCGGAAACGCCTGAGCGGCCCGGAGTACCTTAAGCTTCAGAACGGTGACCGAAGTGTCTGCGGCTGAGCTGAAAGCCGCCGCTCGGACGGTCGTATCAATCGGGCTTGCTCTCCTCGCAGCGTCCTGCACGGGAGCCCCTTCAGACGCGATGGCCGAGAAGAGCCCCGCTGCTTCGGACACGCCCGCCAAAGTTGCCGTGCCCCTGCACCGCACCTTCTCCTCCCTACCGGACCTGCCCGACACGAAAGCCGACGCGGATTACCTTCAGGTCACCGGCATCGACGGACTGGAGGCCACCAATAAAGCACTCGCCACGCTCTTCACACACGATCCCGCCACCGTGGCCACCAGACTGTCCCTCCCCGCCGGGTCCGCGATCACCTATCACCAACGCTCGTCGCGAAACGCCGTCGTTCACACCAACAGTGCCTTGGTCAGTATCCTCGCGCCCGTCTCCGCCGAATCCGTAGAAGGATTCGTCACTGACTACTGGCTCGCCACCACACTCACCGTCCCACAAGCCGCTGAGGTCAAGATCACCGATTTGTTCCCCAGTCCGACGGCGGCATCGGATGCGCTGAGCGATCTCGTACGACGACGCCTGCCGCACTCGGACGATGAGTGCATCAAAGGTTCCTGGGATCCCGACTACGCCTCCGCCCAGCAGTGGAACGCTTCCGACACGTACGCGAAGTTCGCGGTGACTCCCGACGGACTCGTCATCGGATTCGCCAAGGGGGGCCTGATACCACCGCCGTGCGGAATCTTCCGGATGACGTTTAGCTGGGAGGAACTTAGGCCGCTGATGGCCGATCGAGGTCTGCGCCTCGTCGCCCAACTGTGAGCGATCAGTGGGGAGTGTCGAGTTAGATCCGCACTCCCCTACAAGATCGGCAGGACACGCCCTAGCCGGACCATGGCTCAGGACGGTTCATAGGCCAGATTGGGTCGCAGCCACCGCTCGACGTCGGCGACGATCATGGCGCGGCGGGCGGCGTAGTCTTCGATCTGGTCCTTACCGATACGGCCCACTGTGAAGTACTTCGCCGCCGGATGGGCGAAGATCAGCCCGCTGACGCTGGCGGCCGGTGTCATCGCGAAGGACTCCGTCAGGCCGATGCCGAGCTCGGCGGCCTTCAGCAGGTCGAACAGTTCCTGCTTCTCGCTGTGGTCCGGGCTGGCCGGGTAGCCGAGCGCCGGTCGGATGCCCCGGAAGCGTTCGGCGTGCAGGTCGGCGAGGTCCGGCTCGGCGTCTGGCTCGAACCAGTCACGGCGGGCCTTCAGGTGGATGTACTCGGCGAATGCCTCGGCAAGCCGGTCGGCCAGCGCCTTGACCATGATCGCGCGGTAGTCGTCGTGCTGGGCCTCGTACTGCGCGGCCAGGGAGTCGGCGCCGTGGATGGTCACGGCGAAGCCGCCCAGGTGGTCGCCGCCGGGGGCCACGTAGTCGGCCAGGCAGCGGTTGCCGCGGCCGGCCGGTTTGACCGTCTGCTGGCGCAGCATCGGCAGGCGCACCCCGTTGCCGAGGACAATGTCGTCGCCCTCGGAGTGCGCCGGCCAGAAGCCGTAGACGCCCCGGGCCTGGAACAGGTCGTCCTTCGTGATCTTGTCCAACAGGGTGTTGGCGTCGGCGTAGAGCTCGCGGGCGACCGGCTGATCCAGGATCGCCGGGAACTTGCCCTTGAGTTCCCAGGCCAGAAACAGGAACTGCCAGTCGATCATCTCGCGCAGCTCGGGCAGGGTGGGCTGGACCGTGCGCCGGCCGGTGAAGGCCGGGATCGGCAGGTCGCTGAAGTCGACCTCCTCGCGGTTGTCGCGGGCCTCAGCCAAGCCGAGCATCGGCTGGGAGTGCCGGTTGGCATGCGCCTCGCGCAGCTGCTCCTGCTCGACGCGGTTGGTGCGGTCCAGCTCGCGGGCGCGGCCATCGTCGAGCAGGTCGGAGACCACGCCGACGACCCGGGACGCGTCGAGCACGTGCACGGTTGTGCCGTCGTACGAGGGGGCGATGCGGACGGCGGTGTGTTGACGCGAGGTCGTGGCCCCGCCGATCAGCAGGGGCAGCTTGAGGCCGCGGCGCCGCATCTCGGCACCGACTGTGACCATCTCGTCCAGCGATGGCGTGATCAGGCCGGACAGGCCGATGGCGTGAGCGCCCTCGGCGACGGCCGTGTCCAGGATCCGGCCGGCGGGAACCATCACGCCCAGGTCGATGACCTCGTAGTTGTTGCAGCCCAGGACCACGCCGACGATGTTCTTGCCGATGTCGTGCACATCGCCCTTCACGGTCGCCAGCACGACCTTGCCCTGTCCGCGGCCCGGGTCGATCCGCCCCTCCAGGCGGGCCTGCTCCTTCTCGGCCTCCATGAACGGTTCGAGGTAGGCGACCGAGCGCTTCATCACCCGGGCGCTCTTGACCACCTGCGGGAGGAACATCTTGCCGGCGCCGAACAGGTCGCCGACGATTTTCATCCCGTCCATCAGCGGACCCTCGATGACGTCGAGGGGTCGGGCGAGGCCCTGCCGGGCCTCCTCCGTGTCCTGCTCGATGAAGTCGACGATGCCGTGAACCAGCGCGTACGACAGCCGCTCGGTCACCGGCGCCTCCCGCCAGGACAGGTCGACCTCGCGCTTGGTGCCGGAACCGGTGACGGTCGACGCAAAGATCACCAGGCGCTCGGTGGCGTCCGGACGCCGGTCGAAGATCACGTCCTCGACGAGTTCGACGAGGTCGGCGGGGATGTCGGCGTACACGGCGAGCTGGCCGGCGTTGACGATGCCCATGTCCAGCCCGGCGCGGACCGCGTGCAACAGGAACGCCGAATGCATGGCCTCCCGAACCACGTCGTTGCCGCGGAAGGAGAATGACAGGTTGGAGATACCGCCGCTGGTGCGGGCACCCGGGCAGCGCGCCTTGATCAGCGGGAGGGCGTCGATGAACGCCTTCGCGTATCCGTTGTGCTCGGCGATGCCGGTGGCGACGGCGAGGACGTTCGGGTCGAAGATGATGTCCTCCGGCGCGAACCCGGCCTGCTCCACGAGCAGATCGTAGGCTCGCCCGCAGATGGACACCTTGCGCTCGGTGGTGTCGGCCTGGCCCTGTTCGTCGAAGGCCATCACCACCACGCCGGCGCCGTAATCGCGGATCCGGCGGGCCTGAGCCAGGAATGGCTCCGCGCCCTCCTTGAGGCTGATCGAGTTGACCACGCCCTTGCCCTGCACGCACTTGAGGCCAGCCTCGAGAACCGTCCACTTCGAGCTGTCGATCATTACGGGGATCCGGGCGACCTCGGGCTCGGTGGCGATGAGGTTGAGGAAGGTCGTCATGGCGCGCTCACTGTCGAGCAGGTCGGCGTCCATGTTGACGTCGAGCAGGTTGGCGCCGCCGCGCACCTGCTCCAGGGCCACGTCGACCGCGCCCTGATAGTTGTCCGATTCGATGAGCCGGCGGAACTTGGCCGAGCCGGTGACGTTGGTGCGCTCACCGATCATCACGAACCCGGTGTCCGGTCCGATAGCGAACGGCTCCAACCCACTGAACCGGGTGGTTTCCGGCAGGGCGGCAACCGTCCGTGGCGGTGCGCCGGCCACGGCGGCGACGACCCGGGCGATGTGCTCCGGTGAGGTGCCGCAGCAGCCCCCGGCGATGTTGAGCAAGCCGGACGCGGCAAACTCGCCGAGCAGGCCGGCGGTCTCCTCCGGCGTCTGGTCGTAGCCGCCGAAAGCGTTCGGCAGACCGGCGTTGGGGTGACACGCCACGTAGGTTCCGGCGATCTTGGAAAGCTCCTCGACGTGCGGGCGCATCTCGGCCGCGCCCAGCGAGCAGTTCACGCCGACGACCAGCGGATCGGCCCGCTCTATCGAGCGCCAGAAAGCCTCCACGGTCTGCCCCGACAGGGTCCGGCCGCTGAGGTCGACGATGGTCACGGAGATCCACAGCGGCAGTTGCGGCGCGACCTCACGGGCTGCGGCGATTGCGGCTTTCGCGTTCAACGTGTCGAAGATCGTCTCGATCAGAAGCAGGTCGACACCGCCCTCAGCCAGGGCCGAGATCTGCTCCGCGTACGCCGCGCGCACTTCGTCGAAGTCGACGGCGCGATACGCCGGGTCCTCGACCCGGGGAGACAGCGACAGCGTCACGTTCAGCGGCCCGACCGAGCCGGCCACGAACCGGCCACCGAACTCGTCCGCCGCCTGCCGGGCCAGCCGCGCACCCTGAACGTTCATCTCACGCACCAGTGACTGGAGCCCGTAGTCGGCCTGGCCGATACTCGTCGCCGTGAAGGTATTGGTGGTGGTGATGTCAGCGCCGGCGGCCAGATACCGCCGGTGTACGTCCAGAATGACGTCCGGCCGGGTGAGGTTGAGCAGGTCGGGATCACCGCTGACGTCCCGCGGATGATCGACAATCAGGTCGCCTCGATAGTCCGCGGCGGTGAGCTTCGCGCCCTGCAACATCGTTCCCCAGGCACCGTCCAACACCAGAACACGCTGCGACATCAACTGCCGCAGCGACGAAGCAGTGCTCTTCTGGCTCGATAACGCGCTCAAAGTAGCCGCCTCCGAAGTTCGGAGGCGCCCTTGAGGAAGAAACGAAGGCCGAGCGTGGCGGGCTCCGCCCGTCGCAGCGCCTCTCGACCCGACAGGCAGATGGTACCCGGCCCGCTTGCCTGGCCGCCCCCGTGAGGTGTCGGCGTCGGGCTGCTGCGGTCACGCGGCAAGCCCGGTCATGCTGCGGCTCTGGCTTCGTCCGGCTCGGCGACGCGGACTGCAAACTCATGACCGGGCAGGGCGCGAATGGTTATCGGGATTGCTATGGGACGCCGCCTGAGTAGCCGACGGCCGATGGCTACCTGACCGCGCGGTGATCGCAAAGCTTGTGCCCCCGCAGGTCAGGGGCCAGTAGGGTCCCCACCGGCTGAAGGGCACAACCCGTACAGCATCCTAGGTGGATGGGCTCCCGCCTCTCTGGACGTTAAGGGGGTGCGGTAGGACGACGATCGACGCTCCAAACCCGGCCGACCGTGGCAGCTCGTGGCCATCCGGTGAGGTGGCCTCGTCGGTTGCTGATCGACGGGATCCGGTGCCGGATTCGGACCGGCTTCCGCCACGTCACCAACCTGGTGGACGCGGTACGCCGGGTGGCCGCCGACGCCGGATCGTCACGGTGCCTGCCGGCGCTGCGCTAGACGCACCGATCGGCGGTGGAAGTGGCTGCCCAGGGTGCCCGTCACGGCCCGGCAGCTGCGCCGTCGGAGGTCACCTGGCGAACGTGCGGGCAGTCGGCGACATCCTCGTGAGCACAGGCCACGGCGCAGTCGAGCACGGCGAGCCGGGCTTGGTCCTGTGCGATTCGCTCGGCGAGCAGGACGCGCTGCCGTTCGAGGATCCGCCGCCGCGCCACCGGGTCAGCCGCGAGCACGCGACGGATCTCGTTCAGACTCAGCCCGGCCGCTTTGGCCCGCAGGATGACCGCGACGCGGGTCATCTCCTGGCTGTCGTAGCGCCGCCGTCCGTCGGCGGATCGGGCCGGTCGCAGCAGGCCGGTCGCCTCCCAGTGGCGCAGGACGTGCGGGGCGAGGCCGAAACGCGTGGCAACCACACCGATGGGCAACCCGGCAGACCTTGACCTCACGTCGACCTGAAGACCCATGCTGCCAGCATGGCAGAGCTCGAGAAAATTTTGGAACCCGCCGATGGCGCACCCGCTGTGGCGGCCCGGCTGGACGCCGTCGAGCACCATCCGGCAATCGCCGAGTTGCGGCGGTACTCCTACGGACTGCTGGGTCTGGAGCCCGCCGACGCCGTGGTGGACGTCGGCAGCGGCACCGGGCGGGCCGTCGCGGAACTGACCGGGGCGGGGTTCCACGCCATCGGCGTCGATCCGGACGAGGACATGCTGGCCGTCGCCCGTACCCGCTACCCGTTCGCGGACCTGCTGAGCGGCACCGGGGAGTGCCTACCCATCCGGAGCGCCAGCATGGCCGGTTACCGTGCCGACAAGGTCCTGCACCAGGTGGCCGAGCCGATCGCCGCGGTCCGGGAAGCCCGCCGGGTCCTGCGCCCCGGTGGACGTGCAGTGCTGCTCGGACAGGACTGGGACGCCCTCATCATCGACTCGTCAGACGGCGTCCTCACCCGCCGCATCGTCCAGGCCCGCGCCGACACGATCCCCCACCCCCGGGTCGCTCGTAGCTACCGTGACCTGCTCCTCGCGGCCGGCTTCACGGCGGTGTCGCTGGAGGCCCGGACGGTCGTGTTCACCGAGGCACCGCTGGTGCACATGCTCACCGGGCTCGCAACGGCCGCTCGCGAGGCCGGCGCCGTGACCGCTGAGCAGGCCACCGTATGGTTGACCGACCAACGGGACCGGGCTGCGGCCGGCCGCCTGATGGTCGCCCTGCCCTTCTTCGTCGCGGCCGGCACCGCGCCGCGTCCCACCCGCGCCGGTCGTCGCAGGACGTCCGGCTGATCACCCTCCGCGTCAGCGTTTCCGCACGACGGCGACCGAGCAGTTGGCGTGCTGGATGAGCTGTTGGCTGACCGAGCCGAGCAGCACTGCGGCCAGCCCACCCCGACCCCGGCTTCCACCTCCGTCGGTGATCGAGCAGGTGGGGCTGCTGCCCACCCAACACCCGGAGTACGAGCCGACCAGCCCATCGCGGTACCGGTGGGCAGCCCCGGTCTCGGATGGCAACGCCAGCTGAACTCAGGTCGCACACCGGCTTTGCACACGAACGGCGGCCTCGGTGCGACTGCCCGTCGACGCGTCGCTGTCGTTGGGCGCATGGAGCAGCACGATGGCGTGTCGAGCATTGCCCGGCACCGCACTGGGTTGTCGAGCCTCGCGCGTCCGGTCCCTCAGCCGAACAGCGTGCCGGGTCCCGCTCAAGGTCGCGCGGCCCGGATCCCATGCAGGTCGTGCCCTGCAGACACAATGCTCAGCCACTCACCAATGCCTCGGTGGACCGGGTCGGGAAGCAGCCCGGCCACGGGAACTGGGCCATCCCGCGCGCCGTCACGGAGCGCGCGCGTGCCTCGGGTCCTCGGCCAGGGTGCACACCAGTGCCTCACCCTGGGGTCAGGTCGTCCCGGTTAGGTGAGGGTTTTGAGTATGAAACGACGCTTGATGATTCTGATGGCCGCGGCAGTACCACTGGCGGCCTCCCTCACGCCCGTGGCTGTCAACGCCGCTACCCGCGACGCGGCACGACGGCCGCCACCGCCTGCGCCGCCGTTCCCGTTTCCGCGCCGTTTGGCACGTCGGTGGTGTCGGTCAAGGCTGTCTCCAAGCCCGGCGGCGACTTCACGTTCCCCTCCACCCCGGGGCTCCCGCAGAATCCGCCGATCAACGCCGTGCCTGCCTGGTGCGACATCAACGTCGTCGTGACCCATCCGGGCGCGAATGACACCGTCACCATCAAGGTCTCGCTCCCCCAGGATGCGATGAACTGGAACGGACGTTTCCAGGCCACCGGCGGCAGCGCTTACTCCGCCGGCGACCTCAGCGATCTGAGCGTCCCGCTGATCAGCGCGGTCAAGGGCGGATATGTCGGCGCGGCCACCGACGCTGGCGTCAAGACCGGCCTCGACGCCAGCTGGGGGCTCACCGACGGAAAGATCAACACCGGCCTGCTGACCAACTTCGCCTCCCGCTCGGTGCACGACATGGCGGTCATCGGCAAGGACGTGGCCAACAAGTTCTACCAGCGCACGGTGAAGTACTCGTACTTCACCGGCTGCTCGACCGGTGGCCGCCAAGGCTACTCGGAGGCACAGAACTACCCGACGGACTTCCAGGGCATCCTCGCGAACGCGCCGGCGATCGAGTGGAACCGCTTCGAGATCGCCACGCTGTGGTCGCAGGCCGTCTACAACGAAGAGAAGGTCGCCCCGTCGCAGTGCGAACTGGCCGCCTTCAACACCGCTGCAGTCACTGCCTGCGACCCCCTCGACGGCGTCACTGACGGCGTCATCCACAACCCGCAGGACTGCAAGTGGGACGCCCGTCGCCTGGTCGGCAAGAAGGTCGTCTGTGAAGGCGAGGAAATCACCATCACCAAGGCGGTCGCCGACGCGGTCGACAAGATCTGGGCCGGCCCGGTCTCACCGTCGGGCAAGAAGCTCTGGTACGGCCAGAACAAGGGCTCCGCGTTCAACTTCATCGCCAACCCCGGCGCGCCCTTCCAGGTTCCCGACCAGTGGGTCAAGTACTTCGTGACGAAGAACCCGTCGTTTGACAGCACCACGCTCACCTACAAGACGTTCACGCAGCTCTTCACCTCGGCGACCAAGCAGTACGACGCCATCATCGCCAACAACAACCCGAACCTGTCGACCTTCG
This sequence comes from Micromonospora tarensis, assembly GCF_016803395.1. Lineage (GTDB taxonomy): Bacteria > Actinomycetota > Actinomycetes > Mycobacteriales > Micromonosporaceae > Micromonospora > Micromonospora tarensis. The sequence goes on from NZ_JAEVHL010000050.1 coordinate 10,115, forward strand.
CCAAGGCCGGCGGCAAGCTGCTCACCTGGCACGGCCAATCAGACCAGCTGATCCCGACCCAGGGCACTGTCGACTACCGCAAGCACGTCTACGCCACCCTCGGTGGTAACAAGCGCGTCGACAACTTCTACCGCCTCTTCCTGCTGCCCGGCGTCGACCACTGCGGAACGCCGCTCTTCAGCACCGGTCCGCTGGTCAACCCGGGCGCCGACCTCGACGCCCTGGTCAACTGGGTGGAAAAGGGCCACGCCCCGGAGACCCTCCCAGCCACGTCCGTAGACGGCAAGACCACCAGCAACATCCACCACTACCCGCGGTGACCCGCCATAGCGGCCGCGACAACACCAGGGCGGCGAAGTGCCGCCATGTCGCGGCGTGAATCGAATCGAATCAACACGGCGGCCCCGGACTGACATCCGGGGCCGCCCCTCGAGATTCGCTATTGAGGCGCGAGAGTCACGGTGCAGCATCGCGGGTGTCGTTTTGCCCCTGCATGGCTGGCCCTATGACATTCACAGCATTGCCGACGTCGTGCCCTTGCCGACGGCCGCCGGTTACCGGGTCATCGAGCCGCACCTGCGGGGTTTACGGCACGACGCGGTTGCGCTCCAGCGACGCCACGCGCAACGCCCAGCCGGCGGCCATGGCCATCGACGCCATCGCGCTCCTGCACGTCCTCAACACCGCGTCCCCCGTCGGGACGGGGCGTCGGCCGGTGCCGCTGACGGTCGATGGGTCAATGGGGTGGCAGGGGTGCCTCGGGTTGGCGGACCCAGCCGCGCCGGGTGTCGGTGATGGCCACACCCGCGAGCACCAGAGCGGCGCCGAGCGGTAAACACCGGTGGTAGGAAGATGACGCCGGGAGCGATTGCGAGCAGTGCCAGTAGTCCGCCGTGGCGCGAGGGTGAGATGCGGCCGAGTACCTCGTAATCGAATGCGGCCCGGCCGAGTAGGAAGAGCGCGGGGCCCGCCGGGGATGACGGCGACCCATGCTGGCGGTACGCGGACTGCTGACTCGTGCCTGACGAGGCCGAATCCGGCTGCGGTGGTGACCACGCCGACGATCATCACCAGATGTGTGTAGGGAGCACGGGTGAGGAAGGCGCTCAGCCTGTGGGAGGCGGCGATGGCCAGTCGAAGAACTGCTGGTACCGCTCGGCGAGGTGCTCGGGTGGCCGCCTCGGTCGCCATCGGTCGGTTAGTGGAGCAGGCGGGGGTAGCGGCGGCGGTCGCCTACCCCCGCTAGCTTGCAGCGGGCCGTGGTGGCAGGTGGGCTCCACCACCACGGCGTCGATCAGTCGATCAGGCCCGAACGGTTCGTCGGCGGAGCCGCCAGGCCAGGGTCGCGGCCTGCAGGACGAAGAAGACACCGCCGGCCGCGGTGTAGAGGACCAGCATGCCGAGGCTCGGTTCCGCGCCGAGGGCGGCGGGCAGGTACGTCGCACCGGCGATGACCGAGAGAGAGCCCGCGATCAGCATCGGCCACTGGCGGCCGAGTTCCGGACTGTTGCGGCGGACGGCGACGGTGAACTGGGCCACGCCGGAGACGATCGCCCAGACGCCGAAGGTGTAGAGCACGGCGCCGATCCCGCTGACGGCCCCCAGCCCGAGGGCGAGCGCCGCCAGGGCGCTGAGCGTGGTGTTGAAGATCTGCAACTTACGGGCCGGGGTACCGGGATCCTCGCGGGCGTCGAGCAGCGAGGCCACCACGTCGATGAGTGGGTAGGCGATCAGAAGAACGACGGTGACGGCGGTGAGCGAGTCGCTGACGGCCGAGAATCCGGCGGCCCAGCCGATCGCGACGAGGCCACGGACGAGGTAGATGCGAAGGAGGGGAGACATCCGAGTGTCAGCTTTCTGCCGGTCTTGTCGGTTACCCGGACGACTCTCCCGGCTCGGCCACTCGATCGCCCCAGGGAGGCACCCTGGCGCAGGCACTGGCCTCCGATCGGCCGTGTGACGATCACCGGTACCGCCGTCGCCGAATTCCTCCGCGCGGCCACGATCGCGCCGGGCTGGTGAGGGCCAGGGTGTCGGCCAGGGGTTCTCCCTGGGGCGACACCTGAGCCCGGTGCGCGACGGTGAGGACCGGACGTCGAACGGGCATCCTGCGCAGCGGAGGAGTGGAGATCGTGGATTTCAAGCTCGAGGTCATCGTCCTGCCGGTCTCGGACGTAGATCGGGCCAGGGATTTCTACCAGAAGGTCGGTTTCCGGCAGGACGTGGACTATGTCGCCCCGGACGGCTTCCGCGTCGTGCACTTCACCCCGCCCGGCTCGGCCTCCTCGCTGATCATCGGGGAGGGAGTGTCCGACGCCGCGCCGGGATCGGTGCAGGGCGTACACCTCGTGGTGGATGATGTCGTCGCCGCCCGGGCGGTGCTGGTCGCCCGTGGGATCGAGGTGAGCGAGGTCTTCCACGACGCCGGTGGCGTGTTCCACCACGCCGGCGCGCGGCACCGGGTGAACGGCCCTCAGCCTGCTCGGAGGTCGTACAGCTCGTTCGCGTCGTTCAGCGACCCGGACGGCAACGGGTTCGTGCTCCAAGAGGTCACCGCGCGGCACCCGGGACGTGTCACCCACGTTGTCTACGGCTCGGTGCCCGAGGTGGAACAGGCTCTGCGCGACGCCGCTGTGGCGCACGGCCGGCACGAGGCGGAACTCGGTCACGAGGACCCGGACTGGCCGAGCTGGTACGCCGACCACATGGCCCGGGCCGCCGGCCTCGGCTCCTGACTCCGGCCCGGTCCCTCGCGCTGTTGACGCGAGGGACCGCAGCCCTGAGCAGGCCGTACGCGGGGTTGGTGATCTCACTCGGTGTACTCTCCGCCGGGGAGGGTGACGTGCCGAGTAGCACCGACAGTCCCGCGTTGCGGGGGCGGCGGCGCGAGCGGGAGACGCTCGACCGGCTGCTGCGCGACGTCCGTGCCGGACACAGCCGGGTGCTGGTGCTCCGCGGCGAGGCGGGTGCCGGTAAGAGCGCACTACTGGACTACCTGAGCGAGAAGGCTTCAGCCGGTCGGGTGACCCGGGCCGCCGGGGTGGAGCCAGAGTCCGAGATCGCCTACTCCGCGCTGCAGCAACTCTGCGCACCGCTGCTCGGTCACCTCGACGCGTTGCCGCAGCCGCAACGAGCCGCCCTCGCCACCGCCTTCGGGCTGAGCGCCGGCGATCCGCCGGAAGGGCTGCTCATCGGCCTCGCTGTGCTCGGTCTGCTCGCGGAGGCCGCGTCGGAACGGCCGCTGGTCTGCATCGTGGACGACGTGCAGTGGATGGACCGGATGTCGGAGGTCATCCTCACCTTCGTCGCCCGCCGGCTGGACGAGGAGTCGGTCGGGCTGGTCTTCGCCTGCCGCAGCCCGGGGGACGAACAGATCCTCGGCAGCCTGCCGGAATTGCGCGTCGACGGGTTGCCGGCCGCGGATGCGCGGGCGCTGTTGGACTCGGTGTTGTCCGGGCCAGTCGACGACCAGGTTCGGCAGCGGATCCTCGCCGAGACGCGCGGCAACCCGCTCGCACTGCTCGAACTGCCGCGCGGCCTGACGCCGGCGCAGCTGGCGTTCGGCTTCGGCGGACAGGCCGCGACGCCCTTGCTGAACCGGATGGAAGAGGGCTTTCAACGGCGCATCGCCGCGCTTCCGGCGAACACGCGCCGGCTCCTGCTCGCCGCAGCGGTCGAGCCGGTGGGTGACGTGACCTTGCTGTGGCGCGCCCTCGATCGGTTGCGGGTCGGGCCCGACGCTGTCGCGCCGGCCGAGGCTGCCGGGCTCGTCGAGTTCGGGGCTCGGGTACGGTTTCGTCACCCGCTGGTGCGTTCGGCCGCCTGGCGGTCGGCCGAGGCCGCTGAGCTGCGCGAGGTACACCGCGCCCTCGCCGAGGCGACCGACCCGCACCACGATCCCGACCGCCGCGCCTGGCACCGGGCGCACGCCGCCCTTGGGCCGGACGAGGAGGTCGCCGGGGAACTGGAGCGTTCGGCCGGCAGGGCGCTCGCCCGGGGCGGCCGGTCCGCCGCCGCGTCCTTCCTTGAGCGCGCCGCCGAGCTGACCCCGGACCCGAAGTCGCGTGCCGCACGCGCGTTGGGCGCCGCGCGGGCCCGATTGGAGGCCGGGGAGCTGAATCAGGTGCCGGATCTGCTGGCGGCGGCCGAGTCCGGTCCGCTCGAACCGTTACAGCAGGCCGGGGTGGACCGTCTGCGGGCGCAAGTCACCTTCGCGTTCAACCCCGGCAGGGCAGCCGGACCGCCACTGCTCGCGGCTGCTCGCCGCCTTGAAGAACTCGATTTCTGCACGGCGCGGATGACCTACCTCTCGGCGGTGGGTGCCGCCGTGCGCGCCGGCCGCCTCGGTGGCGGGGACCTGCGCCGGGCGGCCGAAGCCGCCCGCGGCGTGCCGGCCGGCGACGAGCCCGCGGGCCTGTTCCTGACCGGCCTCACGGCGTGGAGCCTAGACGGGTACGCGCCCGCCGTGCCGCATCTGCGCCGGGCCCTCGAGAAGATGACGACGGACGAGAATCTGCACCTGCTCTGGCTGGCCGGGCCGGTCGCGCACGAGGTGTGGGACGACGTGGCCTGGTATCGGCTCACCGAACAGGCGGTCTGCTTCGCTCGTACCACCGGAGCGCTGTCGCTGCTCCCCACGGCCTTGACCTTCCGCGCGGGGGCCCTGGTGTTCGCCGGACGGTTCGCCGACGCGTCCAATCTGCTCGACGAGGCCGATGCCCTCGGCCAGGCCACCGGGATGGCGCCGCATCCGTCCGCGTCGCTCACCCTGGCCGCGCACCGGGGCCGGGAGTTGCCCGCGATGGAGCTGATCGACGCGACCATCAAGGACGCCGAGGCGCGCGGCGAGGGTCGCCTGCTCGGCCTGGCCGGCTACGCCAGGGCGGTGCTGTCCAACGGGCTCGGCCAGTATCCGGCCGCGCTGGAAGCCGCACGTCAGGCTACCGAGTACGAAGACCTCGCCGTCTTCAACTGGACGCTCGGCGAACTGGTCGAGGCCGCCGTCCGAGTCGGGGACGCCGACGTGGCCGCCGAGGCCCGCGAGCGCCTTGCGCAGCGGGTCGGTGCCGCCGGCACCGAATGGGCACTCGGCGTCGGGGCCCTCGCCGACGCCCTGGCAGGACCGTCCGGTCAGGCCGAGGAGCGGTACCGCGAGGCGATCGAGCGGCTGACCCCGAGCCAGCTCACTCTGCAACTAGCCCGGGCCCGACTGCTGTACGGCGAGTGGCTGCGCCGGGAGAACCGCCGCGCCGATGCCCGGACCCAACTGCGCGCCGCTCACGGGGCGTTCGCCACGATGGGAGCGGAGGCATTCGCCGAGCGGGCGAGCCGGAAACTTCTCGCCACCGGCGAGACCGTCCGCAAGCGGACGGTTGGCGTACCTGTCGAGCTCACTCCACAAGAGGCGCAGATCGCGCGACTCGCCGTGGCGGGGCGGACCAACCCGGAGATCGGCGCCGCGCTGTTCCTCAGCCCGCGTACGGTGGAGTGGCACCTGCGCAAGGTCTTCACCAAGCTGGACATCGGGTCGCGCAGGGAGTTGGCGGCGGCCCTGCGTGACCACTGACCCCGGCCGGGCAAGCGACATGCGGCTGGCGAGGTCGACCGCTACAAAGCGGCGATTCCTGCTCGGGTCTATGTCAGACGGAACCCGAGGGGTAATCCGGGATGAGGTCTTCCGCGATCGACGCCGCACTCGGCGTCATCGCCGAACTGCCGCCCACACGCCCGACGATATGGTGCCACGGGCCTGTGGGCGGCCGACCCACCGAGCGCGGGCTAATTCTGGGCCGGTCGTGCGGATCGCGGACGAGTACGGTCGCAGCGCTGGCCATCCGCGCTCTACTACTGTTGGCGCACGCTCGACAGACGGCGCTCAGTCGAGCGGTCGATTGTATTCGTGAAAGCCCACGACCTTGCCGTTCCGGACCATGACGTGAATGCAGTGCCGGGCCGCGTACGGCTCGTTGAAGATGACACCCCGAGCCCAGTCCTCGAAGACGACGCGATCCTCGGCGACGGTTCTGGAAATCACCTCAACCTTGTCGAACCGACTGGTACCGGGCGTGAACACGCTGAAGAACCCAACCAGTTTCTCCCGCCCCTCGACCCCGGTGAAGTGACCGGTCTGCGGGGCGGGGAGGATCACGTCCACCTCATCGTCAAACAGGTCGAAGAAGCTCTCCCACGAACCAGTCTGGAACCCTTGAATCAGGGCGTCATACGCCTCGTCGGCGATCACCCGAACACTGTCGCTCATCGTCTATTCCTTCCGGGCTGTCTTTGCCAGATCCGAGATTAGCTTCTAGGGTTGCCCAAAAGGCATGCGAGAAGCGCCAGAATTGTTTCGCCATCGTCCCGGAGTCGAAATGGATCCCCTGTCCCACGTGCTGGCCCTGTCGAACATCGAAGGTGCCGTCTGCGCGGAGCTGCGAGCCGGCGGTGAGTGGGCGATCGCCTTCCGCGGCCAGCTGCACGTAAAGTTCGGAGTGGTGATCTCCGGATCCTGTTGGCTCACCGTGGAGACCGTCAAGGCACCGCTGCACCTGCGGCAGGGCGACTGCTACCTGGTGGTCGGCGGTCAGGATTACCAGCTCGCCAGCACTCCGGGGATCACCACCGTGCCTTCGGAGGAGGTCTGGACGTCGGGCGAGGACCTCGGCTACTGCGGCAACGGCCATGACACCACCCTGGTCGGCGGGCGCCTGCATTTCGACCGCGCCAACGGCGAACTGCTGCTCAACGCATTTCCTTCGGTCGTCCACCTCGCCGCCGACGCGGACCACACCGGCGTGCTTCGGGCGACGATTCAACTCCTGACGTACGAGACGGCCGCCCCCCGGCCGGGACAGACGCTCATGCTCGACCATCTGGCGCGCATCATCCTGCTGCACGGGCTGCGCGCCCACCTGACCGCCAGCGCCGTTGGACCTCCCGGTGAGCGCGCGCATGTGGCGGCGCTGCTCGAGCCCGGGGTGGACGCGGCCCTGACAATGATGCACGACGACGTAGCGCGCACCTGGTCCGTTGACGAGCTCGCGAGAACGGCGCGGATGTCACGCTCGGGCTTCACTGAGAAATTCAAGGCCGTCGTCGGGGAGAGCCCCGGTAGGTACCTGCTGAGCCTGCGCATGCACACGGCCAAGCAGCTCTTGCTGAAGTCCGACCGAACAGTCTCCTCAGTGGCCGCCGAGTTGGGCTACCGCTCGGAGGCCGCCTTCAGCACCGCCTTCAAACGGGTAATGGGAGCGCCCCCTCGGGACTACCGGACATCCCGTGCTGCCGGTGACATCGATCCTGCCGGCCACTGAACGCGCCGCGCAGATCGCCGATCCACTTGTCGCGTGGAACCCGCAGCCGCGTCACGCCTCCGCCGCCGGCCGAACCAACCCGTGAAAGCCTTCTTCTGCAAGCCAGAAGTCCGCTACGCCGCCGCCTGAACACCACCTATGTGCCCTACGCATCAATATGACGCGCGGGCTACGGTGCTGCCGCAACACGCGCGAGCGGGCGGGCGGGCAGTTAGAGGATGCCGCGACGGTGGGCGGCGGAGACGGCGGAGGCCCGGTCGGGAGCCTCCAGCTTGGCGTAGATGTGCTGGAGGTGGGTCTTGACGGTGGCCTCGCTGATGAACAGAGCCGCCGCCGCCTCGCGGTTGGTCCGGCCCTGCGCGATCAAAGCCAGCACTTCGCGTTCACGGGCGCTGAGCTTGGTCTCGGTGAGACGCTGGCCCGGCCGCACCCGGGAGAGCAGCAGCGCAGCGACGGACGGTGACAGCACGGTCTGGCCCCGGGCGGCGGCGCGCACCGCGCGGAACAGTTCCTCTCGCGGGGCGTCCTTGAGTAGGTAGCCGATTGCGCCGGCTTCGACGGCGGGCAGCACATCGGAGTCGGTGTCGTGGGTGGTGAGGACCAGGATCCGCAGGGCCGGCCGGCGCTCCAGTAGCAGCCGGATGAGCGTGCCGCCGCTGGGATCGGGCATCCGCAGGTCGGTCAGCACGATGTCGGGGCGCACGGCGTCGACCACCGTCAGTGCCTCTGTGCCGTTCGCCGCCTCGCCGACGACTTCGAAGTCCGGCTGGGTGCCCAGCATCCCCCGCAGGCCGTCGCGCACGACCGGGTGGGTGGTCATCGACGACCACGAGCCGCAGCCGGCTCACGTCCCGGCCCTGATCGACGGGACGGTGACGCTGACCGCCGTGCCCGCGGCCGGCGACGACTCCACCTCGACGGTGCCGGCCAGCGCGGCGACCCGCTGCCGCAGGGCCGTGAGACCGAAGCCACCGGCTGAGGCGGCGTTGAAGCCGATGCCGTCGTCGCGGACATCGAGCACGATCAAATCTTCCATGTAGGACAACGTGACGTCCACGCGGCGGGCCTCGGCATGGCGGCCGACGTTCGACAGCGTCTCCTGGGTCGCCCGCAACAGGGTCACCTCCACCTCCGAGTGCGCCGGTACGGGCTCGCCGGTCACGCTGAATCTGGCCGACACCTCGTACTGATCGGTCCACGCCGACACCGCCTCCCGTACGGCGTCGCAGAGCCGGGCCTGCAGCAGCGGGCCGGGGCGCAGCGCGTCTATCGACCGGCGCACCTCGTCCAGGCTGGTACGCGCGAGGTTGCGGGCGGTGTCCAGCCGACCGCGTGCCTGGGCTGACACCTCACCGATCGCCTCCAGCTGCGTGACGATCCCGGTCAACCCCTGCGCGACGGTGTCGTGGATCTCGCGGGCCAGCCGGGCACGTTCATGGGCGACCCCGGCGTCCTTGGCCTTAGCCACCAGCAGCTCCTGCAGCCGGGTATTCTCGGCAGCCATCGCGACCAGCTCGCTGTTGGTCTCCCGGCGCCGGATCGCCTCCCGCTCCATGGCCCTGACCATAGTGCCGAACAGCGCCGCGAGCGGGGTTACCACCCCGATGTTGATCAGCACGGAGCCTAGGTCCATACCGGTCACCAGCAGCACCGGAAGGTTGACCGCCAGCACACCTATGTACGTCCACCAACCCGGCAACGCCACGAACGCCAGCACGTAACATGCGGGGACGAACACTTGAAATGCGTCGCTGCGCGTCACCAGCACAGCGGCGAACGCGAGGACGCCGGCGAAGTAGCCGACCATCGTCCACGTTCGCCGCTCACACCACTGCGGATGGGCGACCACGAACCACCAGTGCCACCCCGCGAACCCGGCGGCGACGGCGAGCGTGACCAGGTGGTGCGCCCACCCGGCCGCGTCGACGACCAGCGACACCACCGTGCAGCGCCGCCAGGCCCCACAGGGCAAGCAGCGACGTCGGCGCCCAGAAATGCCCGACCGCGAGACCGGCCGGCAGCCCGCCCGCGACCGCGATCGCCAGACCGGCGACGGCGGTGCGGACCAGCAGCGGCCGGTGGGCCAACGGATCGGTGAGGATGCCGCGGCGGGCGGCCCAGGTGCCGACGAGCGCGGCGCTCCCGACGCCGATGACGCCGATCGGGGTCACCAGCCACTCCAGGGGCCGCAGGGCCATCGCGGCCAGCGGATCGGTCATCTCGAAGGACCAGAAGAACGAGCGCGTGCCGTCGGAGGGCATCATGTACGCCGCGCCCTGGACGACCGCCACAATCATCAGCCACGACGCGGCGGCGACCAGCAACTTGCGGTCGGACACGCGAGTCAGCGCGATGAGGATGAAGCCGAGCACGCCGTACAGGCCGAGGATGTCGCCCGGGAACAGCAGCAGCGCGTGCATAAATCCGAACGCGATCAGCCACCAGCTCCGACGCCGCAGCAGGCGCTTCACCTGTAGCTCTGCCACCCCGGCAGCCCGCTGACGCTCAAAGATCTGCACGACGCCGCACGCGAACAGGGCGGCGAACATCGGATACGCGCGGCCGTCGACCAAGGTTACGGTGAACACGCTGACGATCCGGTCCAACATGCCGTGCTCGACGATGTGCTGCCGGACGCCGTACGGACGGTCGTAAAGGTAGATGACGGAGTTGGCGAGCGCGATCAGGGCCAGCATCAGACCCCGCGCGAGGTCGGGTGCGAGGGACCGGTCGCGCGTGCCGACAGGTCCGACCGCGACTTCGGTTTGTGTCATGGGTTCAGCCTGCGATCGCGCGACGCCCACGAATCGGCCGGTTCACGGGCCGGGGCCATCATCCGGCAGCGTCCCCCGCATCCACCGATCAGTTGATGCGCGGGACCGTCGGGTGGTCCGACCTTCCGGCTACCGAACCTCATGCCTGGGCTCTGAGAACTCTCAGGTTTGCAGGGCGCTTTCGGGCATTGCGCACGGCCCACGACGCCTCGTGGCATCTCCACATGATCGAAATTGCGAAGTCGGCGATCAGCTCGCTGCGGGCCTATGGCGTGCCATTCCCGACGGCTTCTTCCCGATCGTGCCGGCGGAGATGATGGTGACCACCGCAGGTGACCGCCCTGAGGCGCGATCGGCGGCATCGCGGTACACGTCGAGTACGAGCCTGATCATGCGCACTGTCCTCGGGTACTTGTTTCGTTGACCTGCGACCGTGGCGCGGCCAGGTTTCGGTCGAGGCGCCCGGGCTGTCGCTCTCATGTCGGCTGCCCACACTGGTCGTATGGCTCTCATTTGGCCTGCGCGGTCCGGGGTCGCCCCAGGGCAGGGAGAGGCTCAAGAGGGGTTTGCTCGGCTCCGCCATGATCGAGGTCATGGCCGGCAATGAGGCCATCGTCGGTGGCGGCCGGTTCGACACCGACCGCGACGGCTACACAGCGATGAGGAGATACGCCACCTCGCACTTGTGATCATCGACGGATGTGGGCCGCTGCCAGCCGGCGAGCCCCGCCTGCGGCGGCTGGTCCGCCCGCCCGAACCGGCACGGGAAGCCAGTGCCAGCCCCGAGACGGGGTCACTGGCATCCAAGCCCGATCGGTCGTAGGCGGACCAGCTCGGCTAGTGCGTCTTCCATCAGCCCTCGAAAGTGAGGGGGGGTGGGTTGGCCGAGCCGGTCCGGACACGACGCCGGCCTGATCAGAGAACAGGGCGAAAGCGTCCACATCCGGCCGGGCCGCTACCGACAAAGACTCGACGGGAACTGGCCTCAGAGGCCCAGGCAGCGACAGCAGCAACGGGCAGCGGCGGACGACACGGGATGGCCAGATAGCCGCGGCCCACAGCGGAGAACGATGTGCGTCACTCCCTGCTGTGGGTGGTGCGGACGGCCGGAACGTTACGCCTGTTCGGCCCTAACCAGTTCGGCAAGCTGATCGAAGGTACGGACGAGCTGGGCGCGCCGCTGTTCCTTGTGGTCGGGTGTGGGCTCCAGATCGTCGATGGCCGCTTCCCAGACGGTCAGGAACTTAGCCTTCCACTCGGCGATGGTATCCAGGTCGGGCAGCTCGACCCCGACGTAGTTCTGTTGGGCAATGAGGTGGAGCAGTTCGAGGTTGCAGGGCACGGCGACGCCCCAGTATTCGTCGGGCTCGATTCTGACGGGGTCGCCGGACATCGCCTCGGCGACTTCGGTGATGAGTCGGTCGGTCAAGATCCCCAGATGGTCGGCTGCGGTGTCGCTGTCGAAGTTGCCGCTGCCCCAACCGCCCATCGGTCCTCCGCCTGTCGTGCCCTCTGGTCCTACGAATTCAACCAGGTCGGTGTGACCTCTGGCAGCGGCGGAACGGCACCCCCACAGCGCCACTGGACGAGGCGCCGGGCTCGAACTCATCGGGGAATGCGTCGCGCCTCGGCAAGTTGCTCCGTGACATCGCCAGGAATCATGCGCCCGCTGCCAAGGTCGTCCTCGGGCAGATGTTCGCCTTGGCGGTACGACGCGGCTTGACGGCCAAGCCGGTCCGTGACACTGGTCGACTACGTACCCCGCGTCGCGGGGTCGTTGCCACTGATACCGAGCAACTGGACGCCGTGCGCTCGGCGACCTGCAAGTGGCAGCCCACGCCGGGCACGTCGGGCCTCGGCCCACCGGCGACCTGTCCGACATGTTTGACGCCATGTTCTCCAGCGGCGTGCGCATCGGCGAAGTCTTAGCGCCGCCTGGCGCTGAGCTGCCAAAAATGCGTCCTGCGGTGATCGACGCTTGCCGTCGATAGTCAACGCTCTGCAGGAGTTTTCGGGGGTAAACGGGGGCACCATTGACCCCGCCAACACGCCCTTCGACCCACCAAGGTCACCCCGTTAGAGGATGCCGGCCGTCAGCCGCAAATGGCCTTGTTCACGAACGCGTTGGCGGCGTCGTCGATGTCACCGTCGAAGTTGGGCGTCACCGCAACGGTCACCTGGCGGCGCCGGTCCTGTGTCGAGAAGGAATAGGCCTGGTAGGCCAGGGCATCGCCGTCATTGCCATATACACGGACCCCGCACGGTGTGTCCCGCCAGGCCAGCCCGAGACCGTACGCGCGGCTCTCGACACCCGGTGTCTTCATCTCGTCGAGCAGGTGCCCTGGTAGCAGGCGCCCACCGAGCAGTGCGGCGAAGAACCGGTTGAGATCCTTTGTGGTGGAGATCATTTCGCCGGCGGCGCCGAACACCGACGGGTTCATCCGCGTGTAGTCGACGAGCTGCCACCCGCCGTCCTCCTGCCTAATCGGCACGTACCCGTGGGGATGGGGTCCGCGAATGCGCGTTGACGTCCCCGGCAGCCAGGTGTCGTCCAACTGCAACGGCCGGATCACCCGGTTTTCAATCTGCTTGGCGTACGACGTGCCAGTCGCCTTCTCGATGATCTGGCCCACGAGGAGGTAGCCGGTGTTCGAGTAGGAGAAGGCGGAGCCAGGTTCGTCGAACACCGGCGGGTTGGTCAGCGCCCGCGCGACGAGTTCGTCCGCGGTCCAGGTCCGCCACCGGTTGTCCAGGAACGCCGGGGCCGGCGGCAGCGGCAGCGTGGGTATCACGTCGGGCAACCCGCTGGTGTGGTTGAGCAGGTGCCGCACGGTGATGCGGTGACCGTTCGGGACGACTCCCGGTAGCCACGACTCGACTGTGTCCTCCAGGCGCAGTTCACCCTCGTCGACCAACTGCAGCACGACGGCGGCGAGGAACGTCTTTGTGATGCTGCCAACCCGGAACCGGCCGTCGACCGGGACCGCCCGTGCCCTGCCGTCCTCGGCGACGCCGCTGGTGCCCCGCCACACGCCATGCTCGTCACGCACATCCGCCAGTGCGCCGATCGCGCTCGCGGCCACGACCTCGTCGAGCCCACTCTGCAGCCCGACGCGATCCGTGTCCGGCGGAGCAGCAGTAGCGGCCGCCGACGCCGCCAGCACAGCCACTGCCGTCGTCGCAGTGACCAGCACTCGAAACACGTGGTTCATCCGACCCCCCATGACCAGTTTTCTCAAGACCCGAGCCTGACGGACCGGAAGCGGCATTCCTATCGGGGGCCGCCCTGGCTTTGCCCCGACGGCAGGTGCGGGGCCAACCCTTCGGGGTCCTCACCGCTCGACGTGTGCGGCCGCAACGTACACCGGCCGGCGCCAGCCACCCGGGAAGAGCAGTGGGAGGCCAATCACGTCAACGCCAGCGTGACGACTCGTCATACGCCCGTGCCGTCGATGGCCGGGACGCCGAGGTCGCTCAGCAGCAGCGGGACGCAAGCAGGCCGAAGGTAGCGAGACGACCGGGCACGCCAAGCCCCGAAAGGCAGCTCAATGATCGATGCTCAAGGCGATGACCTGGCGTCTCTGCGGGGCGAGGTCGGCACCCTTGCCCACCGCCAGGGTCACCTCGGCGCCCGCTGCCGCCAGCGCCCGGGCACCTCGACCGAAGCTTGGCCGGGCTGCGGTAGACGGTCAGTGAAACAAGTAGCCGATGGGCGCGCATTTAAGTGCATGTAAATGCACCATCGAACGACGTTGCGATGCACCGTCACTGACCGTGGATCAACCGTAGCCATAGAGCGACGATCATCTGGGGGCTCGCGCCTTGCATAGTGGTCAACGTGCCGGGGCAATACCGGATTACGACCAACCGTCACGGCTACGGAGGTTCGCTGATGGTCGACAGCATGGCCCGTGTGATGACTTGGAACATCTGGTGGAGGTTCGGCCCGCACTGGCGTGACCGACAACCCGGCATCCGGGAGACGCTGACGCGGTTTCGTCCTGACGTCGTGGCGCTCCAGGAGGTCTGGGCCGGTGACGGCACGACCCAGGCGCACGAACTGGCGGACGCACTGGGAATGCATGCGGTGTTCGCCGCACCCTCCTACCCGCCGGCGCCGAAGCATCCAGACGTTGTCGACTGGACCGACATCGATCTCGGTATCGCGGTCCTGAGCCGGTGGCCGATCCTCGACGAGGTTGCACTGGTGATGCCGGCTCGGCACCGCAGTTGGGATCCGGTCGCTCTCGTTGTTCGAGTCGATCATCCTGCCGGGCCGCTGCCCATCGTGGCAGCCTGCCTCGACTACGGCACTCCCTACACCGACGACCGCATCGCGCAAGGAGCCTTCGTGGCCGATCTTGCTACCGATCCCCGGTTTGACGGCCCGTGTCCAGTAATGCTGATGGGCGACCTGAACGCCGCCGTCGACTCCCCGGTTCTGCGGCCGGTTCGAGACGTGTTGACCGACGCCTGGAGCGCCGGAAACGGACCGGTCGACGCGGTCACCCTGCCGTCGACCCATCCGTCGGCACCATTGGAGGCCGGACCCGAGCTAATTGACCAGCGGATCGACCACATCTTCTTCCGACCGGGACGCGAAGACCAGCAGATTCTCGTCGAGGAAGTGAGACTGGCCGGCGAACCGACCGAAGGCATTCATCCCTCCGACCATAAGGCAGTGGTGGCAGACCTGCGCTGGCGCGGATAGGCAATCCCGTGGCCGGCACAGAGGCCGGCAGAGGTGAGACCAAGCGCGGAGCAGCTTTACACCTTTCCGCGCTATCAGCGCGGGGGTGTCGCAGGTCAGCTGGCGGACGCGTGTCACACATCAGCCGACGGGTCGTTCGTCGGGCTCCTCGATGATCGCCACGGCCAGCCGTCGTCCGTCAGGCACCGCGCCGGTGTGGCGCGCG
This sequence comes from Micromonospora tarensis, assembly GCF_016803395.1. Lineage (GTDB taxonomy): Bacteria > Actinomycetota > Actinomycetes > Mycobacteriales > Micromonosporaceae > Micromonospora > Micromonospora tarensis. Next base: position 25,115 of record NZ_JAEVHL010000050.1, read on the forward strand.
ACTCCGGGCCGGGAGGCTGGCTCGGACGGCTGTTGGTTGGGCAGTCCTGACCCGCCGAGCGGACGCGGAGTGATCACGAAACCTGTGTGCCTGTTCGCCTCTACCCGCTGACGACACCACAACGCCGAGCGGTTGGCGCCTCGAACACGAGCACGCTCGGCGGTCCGATGGTGTGTCACGGTCCATCTTTGCATCGTCTCCCGGGCCGGCGCGGCGGCGCCACCTTCGCATCCGATGTTGTGGATCTTCACCCCTACCTCTGCCTCGCTCCTCCGCAGTGGTTGGACAGCACTTCCTGCCGAGTGCCGACGCGGCGGGCGAACAGGTGCGGCAACGCGGGGCCGTGGGTTTTCTCCGCAGGGTCGTACCGGATCGCCAGCGGCACTGTTTCGGCGTCACCCCTGGCGCGACGTTGGACCGCAAGCAGGACCTGCACGAGTTCGGGGCTCATCGGGATTAGTCGTTCCCGGTCGGCCTTGGACGGGGTGATGTGCAGCAGCGGCACCAGCGTCCGGGTTGTCGAGGGGGTGTAGTGGCGCAGCGAGAGTTGGGTCAGTTCGAGAACTTCCTCGATGCGAGCGCCCGTGTGCCGCAGGGTCTCGATCAACGCCCACGCCCAGAAGCAATTGGCCTCCAGGGCGTTGACATCGACGAGGTGGTCATCGGCGTCCCGCAGCCAGATCCGGTCGCGTGCCCGCCTGCCGCGCAGCGGCGGATCGTGCCGGGTGTGGACCTGCCCGTCGATGGTGGTCTGCTGCCCGTGCGGGGTGGCCAAAGCCGCCGCGAGTAGTCTGCTCGACCACTTCCTGCGTGGCGGCCCTCGAGCAGCCGCGGCAGCAGCGGCGTGAGGATTCGGGTGCGCTGTTGCATCCGCGCTGTTCGCTGCCGCTTCACCGGCGAGTGAGTGTCCCTTCGCGCGGAGCAACTGCCCCCGCTTTCTCTGCTATTTGTTCGTCGGCTGGTTGTGCCGTGGCACCTCTCGGTGGTGTTGGTGCGATGGGTGCGTGGAAGCGCTGCTGTGTGAGCGGAGAGGGCTCTTGTTGGTTCAGTTCGATCATCTGGACGGATGATTGTTGGTTGGCTCAGGTGACGACGAGGTTGGCCATCATGGCCATGTCTTCGTGTTCGAGGTTGTGGCAGTGGAAGACGTATTTGCCTGGGTAGCCGTCGAAGTGGATGAGGATTTTGGCTTGTTCGCCGGGGCGTAGGTCGATGGTGTCTTTCCAGCCGGCGTCGAACGGGCCTGGGCCTCCGCTGCCCCGAGCCAGCACTTGGAAGGGGCTGAGGTGGATGTGGACGGGATGGTGGAAGTCGGCGTTCAGTTGCCAGATTTCGGTGGTGTCGAGGCGGATGTGCGCGGCGATGGAGTCGGGGCTGAACGGTGCTTGGGAGATGAGCCAGCCGTCGTGGTCGTTGACGTCACCGGCCCGGAAGTCGAACTTGCGGGTGACGATCGCGTCGGCTGTCCGCAGAACCGGGATGGTGGATAGTCGATCCGGAACCTTGAAGTTCTGCGACCGTCCGTCGCCGACGACGAACCGCATGACCTGTCCCATTGCCGTAGTGCCGAAGTCGTTGATCAGGGTAACTCCGGTGCCCGGGGCGTAGTGGGAGAAGTCGACGAGTACGTCGAAGCGTTGGGCGGGGGCCAGTTCGAGGTGGTCGTGCCGAATGGGTTCGGTGAGAAGACCTCCGTCGGTGCCGATCTGGGTGATGGCGGACGGAGGCGCCGGGTCGAGTCGCAGTGACAGTCGTCGGGCGTCCGGCGTCGCCGTCCCCACCCGGCAGCGCACGAGCGAGGCCAGCCTGGTCCGTCGCCTTGAGGCGGCGCACCGCCGCAGCCAGGAACTCACCCGGCAGGTCGCCGAACTCCGAGAGCAGCTTGCCGCTGCGCATGGGGCATTACGCGATAGCCGTGTCGGACGCACCACACATACGTGATGAGCAGCGGTTTCACTTACGCGCCCAGCAGGACCAGCTCGTGCCTTCCAGCGAGAAATCAACGTTTAGCCCCAGCACGCGGCGTGGTCGAGGTCTTCGCTGATGGTGGCTTTATGGTCATCCCGGTGCGCTTGAGCGGCGCGTAGCTCATCGTGCTGGGGAAGCGGTCCTTTCGAGGACCCGCGAGGGCCGGGGTGGGGTGGGGAGGTCGCGTCGGCCTTTGAGTGGGCCGAAGGGCATGGTGAGTGCGCCCGTGACGTAGATGCCGAGCATGATCGCGAGTGCGGTGCGTATGCCGAGTTGCTGGCCGAGCCAGCCGGAGGCGAGTCCGGATGCTGGCATCGCGGCGAAGGCGAGCATTTGGATGGTGGTGCTGACGCGGGCTTGAAGGTGGTCGGGGACGTAGGTGAGGCGCCAGGTGCTGCGGATGACGTTGTCCGCGACGATCGCGAATTCGCATAGCAGCAGCCCGGCGACCATCCACGCGACACCTGCGCCGGGGTCGGCTAGCAGCACCAGTAGGCAGCTGCAGCTGGTGAGTTGCAGCGTGATCGGGCCGCGTGCGGTGCCGAGCCGGCGGGCGATGTGTGGGCCGAGGAGGCCGCCGATGACGCCGCCGACGCCGCCGGTGGCGAGCACGAGTCCGGTCACTGCTTGTGGTGCGGCGAGCTCGTCGACCAGGAAGAGGACCTGGAGGGTCAGCAGGCCGGTGAGGCCGAAGTTCTGTACCGCGGCCAGGCCGGCGAAGTACCGCAAATAGCGGTCGCGGGCGACGACGGTGACGCCGGCTCGGATGCGCTGAATGAAGGACTCTTCCAGCACGGCTAGAGCGTGATCGGGTGCCCGGCTCGCGGGGCGTATTCGGGCGAGGCAGGCCGCCGATATGAGGAAGCTGATCGCGTCGAGGAGCACGCCGAGCGCGGCGGAGACGGCCTGGGCGATCAGGCCGGCCAGCCCCGGCCCGACGATCGTGCTGGCTGATTCGGTGGCGTACAGCATCGAGTTCGCGGTTGCGAGCTGGTCTGCGTCGACTACGCGGGTGACGAGTCGGGGCAGTGCGGCTCGGAAGAGCACGGCACACGAGCCGATCACGAACGCGACCGCGACCAGCGCCGCAAGCGACAGCGTGCCGGTCACCCACAGCAGCGGCACGGTCGCGGCAGCGGTGGCCGCGACCACATCGCTCGCGATCATCGTCGTGCGGGGCGGCCACCGGTCGGCGAGCGCACCGGCTGGCAGCCCGAGGATCAGCCAGGGTGACCAGCTCGCCGCCGCTAGGATTCCCATCCAGCCCGGACCGGCATCCAGCTGGGTGGCCGCGAGCAGCGACAGCAGCGTCGCCGTGGTCGCGGTCCCGAAGAGGCTGACGGCTTCACCGAACCAGAGGACTTGGAAGGCGCGAGGGAGCCGGGGGGATGCCCGTCTCTCTCGATTCAAATTCTGGCCCACCAACTATCAGCTCGCTCAGGCCGCGGCGCGGTCGGTGAGTGGGCGGCGACGCAGTGCGGTGTCGGTCAGTGAACGCGGGGGCAAGGGAGCGTTGGGGTTGTACAGGTTGGTTCCGGGCGGCACGATCTCGTCGATTCGGTCGAGGGTCGCATCGTCCAGGGTTAGCGCGGCGCCCTTGAGGAGATCCTCCAGCTGCGGCATGGTCCGCGGTCCGATGATCGCCGAGGTGACCCCCGGGTGGGCCACGGTAAACGCAATGGCGAGTTGAGGGAGGGTGCAGCCGATGTTTTCCGCGAGTTCGACGAGCTGTTCGACGGCGTCGAGCTTGGCGGCGTTTTGCGCGTTGGCGGGATCGAATAGCGCTGGCCGGATGGCGGGACGGCCGGTTGATAGGTCGATGGGTTGGTTCTTGCGGTATTTGCCGGTGAGGAACCCGAAGGCCAGTGGGCTCCAGACCAGCACACCCATCCCGTAGCGCTGGCAGACGGGCAGGACTGAGGCCTCGATCCCGCGGGCCAGGACCGAGTACGGCGGCTGCTCGCTGCGGAAGCGTCCGAGACCACGACGCTCGGAGACGTGATGCGCCTCGACGATCTCCTCAGCCGGGAACGTCGAGCAGCCGAAAGCGCGGATTTTCCCCTGGCGCACGAGGTCGCTGAGCACCGAGAGCGTCTCCTCGACGTCGGTCGAGTCGTCGGGGCGGTGGACCTGGTAGAGGTCGATCCAGTCGGTGTTCAGGCGCCGGAGGCTGTCCTCAACCGCCTTGAGGATCCAACGCCGCGAGTTGCCACTGCGATTGCGGCCCTCGCCCATCTGAAAGTGCACCTTGGTGGCCAATACGATGTCATCACGGCGCCCCCGCAGCGCCTTTCCCACAATCTCCTCGGACTCTCCCTGTCCGTACATGTCGGCGGTGTCGACGAAGTTGATCCCCTGGTCCAGGGCGGCGTGGATGATACGGACGCAATCGTCGTGGTCGGAGTTGCAGCCATCCTGGAACATCATGGTCCCGAGGCAGTAAGCACTGACTTCGATACCGGTTCCGCCGAGGGTGCGATAGCGCATGGTGATGCTTCCCTTACTGGTTCAGCCGTGATTGCAAAGCGAACGACGCGTCGATCGCACGGGGAACCCTAGGATCTAGAGTCGGCTCTAGGTCAAGCCGCTACCCTGAACGGTATGGCTGAGGTCACCACAAATTTGAGCATCGGGCAGGTCGCCGAACGCACCGGATTGAGTGTGCACGCGCTGCGCTTCTACGAACACGAGGGCCTCTTCGTCAACCCTGTGCGGCGCGGACCTGGCGGGCGCCGCGTCTACAGCCAGGATGACGTGGACTGGCTCACCGTCTGCATCATCTTGCGCGCCTCCGGCATGCCCCTGCCCGCGCTACGCCGATACGCCGACCTCGTCAGGCAGGGAGCCGGAAACGAGGAAGAACGACTCACGCTTATGCGCGAGCACCAAGCCCACGTCACCGCCCAGATCGGCAGACTCGCCGAGTGCCTGGACCTGATCAGGTTCAAGGTCGGGGTGTATGAGGACCTCCTCAACCCGGACAGCGCCGGCGACCACCAATGTCACGCTCCGATCCCTTCGGCAGCGGCGCAGCCGACCGAGATCCGCATCGGCGACGCGCGGGTGTCGGGCTCGTGAACACGGCGCCGTGCGGGTCGACGCCACCAATGCCGACGTCATCCTGCTGATGCGCGCCCAACTACGTCACCAGCTACGTGCCGGACGCCTCGCCCGACCTGTGGCAGCGATACCTTGCAATCATCTTCGACGGCCTACGCCCAGAAAAGGTGCCCACCCGCTGCCCCACCCGCCGCCGGTCGCTCCTTGACGCCCACCACAGGGTCGGACCGCCGCTACCTGCTGACGCCCCTGGCGGCTGGACAGCGCTCACATGGGAACGGAAACCTCGGCCGCAGCTGATTGAGCATATTGACAGGCACCGTCATGGACATGTCCACGACGCAACATCGCCGACGAACCAGCTAACTGATCAGCGGACCCAAGATAAACGGCGAACTGATCGTGTTCGAACACGGGCGGACGAACTTCGCTCAGTTGCAGCGGCGCGTCACCGCGGGGCGCGGGCTTCTCCGCCTGGCCAGCGAATGCCCGGCCCATTACGTGCTCTTCGACCTGCTCGCCGACGTCGGCGGCCGACCGTTGCTGAATCTGCCCCTCTCACAGCGGCGGGCCCGGCTACAGCGACTCCTTGCCGACGCACCGCCCCAGCTCGTCTTGACACCGCAGACAACGGACATGCGGGAGGTCTGGGGCTGGCTGACGACCTGGACCGTCGCCACAGGCATCGAGGGAGTCTTGCAGTTAGGGTTTGCGGTTGACCGTTTGACCGCCGGCTTTGCCACTGAGCTTCGGGGCCAACGAGATCTTGCCGATCTCTATGTTGTAAGTATCAGCGTCGCCGTCGGTTCCGAGAGCTTGTCGTGTCGGTCGACAGAACTCCCGTTCACGGGAGGTGACGAGTCGCCCGAAGCTGAACGCGTGTTGTCAGCGGCAGAAGAGCGTACGCAACAAGGTGCCGGCGGTGCCGGTCCGTGATGGCGGCTTCGGCACGAGGGGTGCCTGGCGACCGACCGGGTCAGATCCAATCGGGTAGCGTCTCACTGTGTATCAGGCGATCTTGCTGGACGTGTACGGCACGCTCGTACACGATGATGAAGGCGCGGTCAATGACGTCTGCGTGCAGGTAGCAGATTTGATCGCAGTCGATCCGTCTGCTGTCGCGGCGGAGTGGTCCCGACGGCTGGAGGCCAGCGCCGAGATGGCGTATGGGGCCGGTTT
>NZ_JAEVHL010000051.1 GCF_016803395.1 Micromonospora tarensis
AGGACGCGCCGCCCGCGTCGTCCCGGACGGACGGCTCGGTCAGCCTGGCCGCCGACCCGACCGCCGCGACCGCGCCGGCCACCGCCGCTGGTGGTCTGGAGCCGGCCGGCGGCCTGGAGACCGCGAAGACCACCCGGCCGGTCGCGCCGGGCGTGCAGCTCACCTCCTTCGACAGGTACGACGCCGAGGGCTGGCTGCGTGCCGACGCGCTCACCACCGACCTCGCCGGTGGCGCCACCGTCGACTACGTCAACTCCGGCGCGGTCAGCCGGGCCGAGCCACTGCGTACGGCGGTGGACGACTCGCGCGCGTCGCCGCGGTGAACGGCGACTTCTTCGACATCAACAACTCGGGCGCCGCGCAGGGTGTCGGTGTTCGCGACGGCGAGCTGATCCAGTCGGCGGTCAGCGGCCACCGCAACGCGGTGGCGATCACGGCGAACAGGCTCGGCCGGGTGATCGAGGTGAACTTCGACGGCACCGCCACCCTGCCCACCGGGCCGGTCCCGCTGACCCAGTTCAACAACCTGGTGCAGGCCGACGGCATCGGCGCGTTCACCGAGCTGTGGGGGACGTACTCCCGGCAGCGTGCCGTCGAGGGCGCGACCCGGGTGGTCGAGGTCACCGTGACCGGCGGTCGGGTGGCCGCGGTGACGGACGCGGCCGGCAGCGGCCCGATCGTCGCCGGCAGCACCGTGCTGCTCGGCCGTGACGCCGGCGCGGACGCCCTCGCCGGGCTCCGCCCCGGTGACCCGGTGACGGTGGCCTGGCGGCCGAAGCCGTCCGACGGCAGCGACCTGCGCGTGGCGGTCGGTGGCGGGAACGTCCTGGTCCGCGACGGCGTCGTGCAGAGCATCGCCGATCCCACGCTGGCCCCGCGCACCTCGGTCGGCTTCAGCGCCGACGGTGGCAAAATGATCATGTTGACGGTGGACGGTCGGCAGGTCGACAGCCGAGGCGTCACCCAGACCGAGATGGGCCGGATGATGGCCGAGCTGGGCGCCGCCCACGCGCTCAACCTGGACGGTGGCGGCTCGTCCACGCTGCTGGCCCGCGAGCCGGGCGGATCCGCCGTGCGGGTGGAGAACGGCCCCTCCGACGGCAGCGAACGGGCCGTGCCCAACGGCCTGGCGATCTACGCGCCGAAGGGCAGCGGCCGGCTCACCGGCTACTGGGTCGAGACGGCAAGCGACCCCACCGCCGCCCCGGGCGTCTCGCCGGTGCGCGGTGGCCGGCCCGACCGGGTCTTCCCCGGACTGACCCGTACCCTCACCGCCGCCGGCTACGACGAGACGTACGGCCCGGCGGCCGGCGCGCCCACCTGGCGGGCCACCCCGGCGGCACGCGGCCGAGTCGACAGCCACGGCGTGTTCCACGCCGGCGCGCCGGGGGCCAGCACGATCACCGCCGCGCGGGGCCGGGCCACCGGCTCGCTGAACCTCACGGTGCTCGGCCCGCTGGCCCGGGTCGGCACCACCGTGCCGCGGGTCGGCCTCACCGGCCGCGACGGCAACGCAGTGGTCGGCGTGGTCGGGTACGACGCCGAGGGCAACACCGCGCCGATCGAGCCCGGCGACGTGACAGTCGACTACGACCGGGACCTGCTGCGGATCAGCCCCACCGGCGACGGCAACCTGACCGTCACCGCGCTGCGGGACACCGGCTCGGCCCTGGTGACCGTCCACGTGGGACGGCAGAGCACCGTCCTGCCGGTCACCGTCGGACTGACCGACGTGCCCGTCGCCGGCTTCGACGACGCCGCGTCCTGGCGGTTCAGCCAGGCCCGGGCCAGCGGGTCGGTCGCGCCGGCCCCCGGGCACACCGGCACCGGCCTGCGGATGTCGTACGACTTCAGCCAGTCCACCGGCACCCGGGCCGGGTACGCCGACCCGCCCGCCTGGATCGAGGTGCCCGGCCAGCCGCAGGCGTTCGGCATGTGGATCCACGGCAACGGCACCGGCGAGTGGCCCAGCCTGCACCTGCACGACGCCCAGGACACCCAGCACGTGCTGCGCGGCCCGCTGATCACCTGGACCGGCTGGCGGTACGTGGAGTTCGCGGTGCCCGCCGGGGTGCAGTATCCGGTGCGGGTGCGTCGCTTCTACGTGGCCGAGACGAACGCCGCCGCCCAGTACACCAGCGAGGTGATCATCGACGACCTGGTGGCGAAGGTGCCGCCCACTGTCGAGGTGCCGGCGGTGGCCCCGCGTACCGACCGGGTGGTGGTCCGCGACGGCACGGTGGACGGCGCACCCTGGCGGTTCGCGGTGCTCTCCGACGCGCAGTTCGTCGCCGCCGACCCGGACAGCGACCTGGTCGCCCAGGCCCGCCGGACGTTGCGCGAGGTGAAGGCGGCCCGGCCGGACTTCCTGCTGATCAACGGCGACTTCGTGGACACCGCCTACCCGGCCGACTTCGCGCTGGCCAAGCGGATCCTCGACGAGGAGTTGGGCGACGGGCTGCCCTGGTACTACGTGCCCGGCAACCACGAGATCATGGGCGCCCCGATCAGCAACTTCGCGGCGGCGTTCGGTGCCACCTCCCGGGTGTTCGACCACAACGGCACCCGCTTCGTCACGCTGAACTCGTCCACCGGGACACTGCGCGGCGGCGGCTTCGACCAGGTGCGGATGCTGCGCGAGACGCTGGACGCGGCGGCCACCGACCGGCGGGTCGGCTCGGTCGTCGTCCTGCACCACCATCCGGCGCGGGACCCCAGCCCGGCGAAGGCCAGCCAGCTCACCGACCGCAAGGAGGCGGCGCTGCTGGAGCAGTGGCTGGCCGACTTCCAGCACCGCACCGGCAAGGGCGCGCTCTTCGTGGGCGGGCACGTCGGCACGTTCCACGCCGACCGGGTGGACGGAGTGCCGTACGTGATCAACGGCAACGCGGGCAAGACCCCGTCCACCCCCGCCGAGCAGGGCGGCTTCACCGGCTGGACGGAGTTCGGTGTCGACCCGGTCACTCCGGCCGAGGCCGACCGGGCCCGCCGCGACCCGCTCGCCGAGGGGCCACCCTGGGTGGACGCGGAGTTCCACGCCCACGTGGACCGGCTCGCGCTGAGCGCCCCGGCCAGCGTGCCGGTCGGCACCCCGGCGACGGTCACCGCCACGCTCACCCAACCAGGCGGGCGTACCGTCCCGGTGGCCGCACCGGTAAGCGCCGACTGGTCCGCCTCGCCCGGGGTGCACATCGGCGCGGCGGCCGGGGTGCGGCCCTGGCACACGGCCCGCTTCGACCCGGCCACCGGCACCCTGACCGCACTGCGGCCCGGCGCCCCGGTGCGCCTCACCGTCGCCGTCAACGGCGTCCTCGCCGAGGCCACCATCACCGTCACCCGGTGAACCGCCCGGACGGGCCTCCAGCGCGGGGGCCCGTCCGGGCGTACCTCAGAAGTCGCCCTCGGCCACCTGGAACACGGTGAGACCGAGGTCCCGCCACATCCGCACCACCTGGACCCGGTCGTCGAACACACCGACCACCCGGTAGCGGTCCCGGATCTCCCGGTCGTAGATCTCCCGCTTGACGACCGAGTCCTTCCGGGAGTCGCCGACGCCCGCAGGTGCAGGCCGAGGTAGGGGACCCGGACGTGCCGGGCCAACCAGGCCTCGGTGCCGGCGCGGGCGGAGGCGTCCCGCCCCGAGCAGAAGACCACCCCGTAGCCGGCGGCGTGCATCGCCCGGACCGCCGCGATCACCGCCAAGTTCGGCTGGTCGTCACCCACCCGGGTCATGTCGTACGGGCTGCGGGACACGGCCAGTGCGACGGTGCCGTCGATGTCCACCAGGACGATCTCCGGCGGTTCCGCCGACGGCGGGTGCACGGCGGCCGGCCGGCCGGTGCGGGCCTGCGGCACCGGCAGCGGCAGCGTCCGTCCCGCCAGGTAGCGCTCGTGCAGCCGGCGGATGGCGTCCGCGCCGACCTGCTCGGCCGCCGGGCGGGCGGCGTCGCGGCGCAGGCACTCGTCCACTGGTACGTCGGTGAAGTCGTGCACCTCGAACTCCGCGCCGTGCCGGGCGGCCAGGTCGGCCCAGTCGCGCAGGGTCCGCGAGCGCAGGTTGGTGTCGTCCACGCAGACGTCCGCCCGGGCCCGCAGCAACGCCTCGACCTGGGCCCGTTGCACGGTGGTCACCTGCGCCTCGGCCCACTGCGTGAAGAGCCGCTCGCCGTGCAGCATCCGGCGCAGGTCGTCCCGGTTGACCCGAACGACGGACGGCTGGAGGGTGCGGGCGAACGTCGTCTTGCCCGAGGCGGGCAGCCCTCGGGTGACGATCAGGCGGGTCATCGATGCACCTCCGGTTCGACGGGCGTACCCCCGGCGGGGTACCCGGCGGCGAGGCCGCCGGCTGGACGAATGCCCCGCCGGACGGCGGGAATGCGCACCGGGAGGCGCGTGTTGACGATGCCGGACGAGGTGTGCGGCCCGATTGCCGGGTCGGCTCCGGCCCATGGCACACTGGTCAATCGGCCACCGGTTCCGGTTCACGCCCGAGCCCGTCGCGTACGGCGCGACGAGCGATGACGGCGACCCGGCGACCACCAACGAGAGGACCGAGGCGAGATGAAGGCAAACATCCACCCGGAGTACACGACCACCGAGGTCAGCTGCTCCTGTGGCAACACGTTCACGACCCGCAGCACCGCCAAGGGCGGGGCGATCCACGTCGAGACCTGCAGCGCCTGCCACCCGTTCTACACCGGTAAGCAGCGCGTTCTCGACACCGCCGGCCGGGTCGCGAAGTTCCAGCAGAAGTACGCCAAGGTTCAGGCCAAGAAGGCCAAGTAACTCCACGTTCGCGCCCGCGTCCGGTTTACCCCGGACCCGGGCGCCGTCCGCGTTCCACCCGGTTTTTCGCCTGGCCCGGCCGGCGCCGCACCCTCGAAGGAGCATCCGCAGCATGAGCAGCGAGCGTCTGGCCGGCCTTCTCGACGAGTACGCGGAGCTGGAGAAGCGGCTGGCCGACCCGGCGATCCACGCCGACCAGGCCACCGCGCGCCGGATCGGTCGTCGGTACGCGGAGCTGGTGCCGCTGCACAAGGCGGCCGGCGAGCTGGAGCAGGCGCGCGCCGATCTGGCCGCGGCGCGCGAGTTGGCCGCCGAGGATCCCTCCTTCGCCTCCGAGGCGGAATCCATCGCCGGGTCCCTGCCGGTGCTGGAGGAGCGCCTCGCCGAACTGCTCATCCCGCGTGACCCGCACGACGCCAAGGACGTGATCGTCGAGATCAAGGCCGGTGAGGGCGGTGAGGAGTCCGCGCTGTTCGCCGGCGACCTGCTGCGGATGTACACCCGGTACGCCGAACGCCACGGCTGGGTCACCGAGGTGATCGACGCGCAGGACTCCGACCTCGGTGGAGTCAAGGACGTCTCCCTGTCGATCAAGACCAAGGGCGTGCCGGACGGTGGCAACGGCGTCTGGTCGCGGCTCAAGTGGGAGGGCGGCGTGCACCGGGTGCAGCGCGTCCCGGTGACCGAGTCGCAGGGCCGGATCCACACCAGCGCCGCCGGGGTGCTGGTGCTGCCGGAGGCCGAGGACGTCGACGTCACGATCGACCAGAACGACCTGCGCATCGACGTGTTCCGCTCGTCCGGCCCGGGAGGCCAGTCGGTGAACACCACCGACTCGGCGGTGCGGATCACCCACGTGCCGACCGGCATCGTCGTCTCCTGCCAGAACGAGAAGTCCCAGTTGCAGAACCGGGAGCAGGCGATGCGGATCCTGCGGGCCCGGCTGCTCGCCGCCGCCCAGGAGCAGGCCGACGCGGCCGCCTCGGACGCCCGCAAGGCCCAGGTGCGCACGGTGGACCGCTCGGAGCGGATCCGCACCTACAACTTCCCGCAGAACCGGATCACCGACCACCGGATCGGCTACACCGCGTACAACCTGGACCTGGCGCTCGGCGGTGACCTGGACGGGGTGCTGGACGCCCTCAGCGAGGCCGACCGGGCCGCGCGACTGGCCGGCGACAGCGAGCTGGCCCGCCGCTGACCGCGCGGGTGGTCAGCTCGCGCGGGGCCGGGTCTTGGCGAGCAGCATCGCCCGGTCGGCCTGCTCGAAGGCGACGCTGAGCGCGTCGCGCAGCCCGCTGCCGCCGGAGACCTCCGCGAAGCCGATGCTCACCCCGACCGGAGTCCCCGGCACCAGTGACTCCCAGTCCTCGAGCCGGACCGCGGACTCGATCCGGCGGGCCACCTCGTCGGCCTCGGCCATGCCGGTGTCCGGCAGCACCACCACGAACTCGTCACCGCCGTAGCGGGCCACGAAGTCACCACGGCGCATCACCCGGTTGATCACCCCGGCGATCCGTTGCAGCACCAGGTCGCCGGAGTGGTGCCCGTGCCGGGTGTTGACCGCCTTGAAGCCGTCCAGGTCGCAGACGCCGATCACCACCCGCTCACCCCGGGTGACCACGGCGGTGATGTACCGCTCCAGCCGGCGGCGGTTGGGCAGCCCGGTGAGCGGGTCGGTCAGCGCCTCGCCCTCGAACCGCGCCGCCTCGCGGCGCATCTCCTCGTGGTCGATCCGGGCGGCGATCCCGTCGATGTAGACGTCCCGCAGCCGGTCGTTGCGCTGGGCGGCGAGCCGGAACGCCAGCCGGTCGGCGCGGTGCGCCGCCAGGTGGTCCCCGGCCCGGGTCAGCGCGATGCTGCGCAGCCGGGCCGGCTCGGCGGCCCCGAGCGTCTCGTTTGACACCTGGACGGTGTCCAACCGGGTGACCGCCTCGATCGGCCGCCCGTCGGCGACGGCGAGGCACACCTGCCCGAGCTGACGCAGGTCGCGGACGCGGGCGCTGTCCCCGCCGTGGGTGAGCAACCGGGCCGGCTCGGTGCCGTTGACCACCACCTGGTCGCCGAGCGCCGCCTGCCGGGCCGCCGCGTAGCCGTAGGCGGCCAGGCTGCTCGGCCGTAGCTGCCCGGCCCGCCCGGCGTGCACGAAGCGGTCCAGGTCGGCGGCGACGTCGCGGAGCACCCGCAGGCAGCCGTCGCTGTCGCCGTTGTGGTCCAGGGCCACCGCGTTGCGCAGCCGGATGCCCGGCGCGGCGAACGTCTCCTCGGGGATACCGGCGGTCACCCCGAGCTGCCGGGCCCGCTCGATGGCGCCCAGGGCGTACCCGTGAAAGCTGAGGTAGCTGTAGGCCATGGCCAGGTCGTGCCAGCCCCAGGCGGTGTCCCGGTCCGGGTCGCCACCGCCCCCAGGGCCCGGGCGGCCCGGACGAGGTGCATGACACAGCGGTCCAGTGCGCCCTGGTGGTGCGCGGCGAGCGCGGCCAGCGCGTTGAGGTGGCCGTGCAGGTAGGGCTCGGCGAGGTCGCGGACCGCCGCCGAGGCCTCTTCGATGGCCCGGGTGAACTCCGCTGTGCGACCGAGATTGATCAGCGCGGAGAGACGCTGCACCAGCGCGTCCGCTCGTGCCGCCGGGTCGGTCGTGGTGCGGATCACACGTTCCAGCAGAACGTACGCCTCCGCGGAACGACTGGCCTCCTGCAACGCCCGGGCGTGCGTGAGCGCGTCAACCTGGTCATCGACCCGGTCGAGCCAGCCCACCCGCCAACCTCCTGTCGTGTGCGCCGGCGCGCACCGTTCGTCACGTCGTCCGTGACGCCCCATGATTATGTCGTGAGTACTTTGCCGCAACACCCCCCCGAAGGGACAGGCCCGATCCGGCCGTCCGCGGCGGTGGCCCGAGCCACCCGCGCGCTCACCGCCGCCGGGATTGCCTCGGCCCGGGTGGAGGCCGAGCTGTTGGCGGCGTACGTGCTGGGGGTTCCCCGGGGTCGGCTGGCGCTCGCCGACGACCTCAGCGCCGACCAGCTGGCGCGGCTCGACGGGCTGACCCGGCGGCGCGCCGCGCACGAGCCGTTGCAGCACCTGACCGGTCGGGCCGGGTTCCGGCACCTGGAGTTGTCGGTCGGCCCGGGCGTCTTCGTGCCCCGGCCGGAGACGGAGCTGCTGGCCGGCTGGGGCGTCGACCAGGCGCGGGGCCGGCCGACCCGGTGGTGGTGGACCTGTGCAGCGGCTCGGGGGCGATCGCGCTGGCGGTGGCCCAGGAGCTGCCCGGGGCGCGGGTGATCGCGGTGGAGCGGTCCCCGGCGGCGCTGGGGTGGCTGCGGCGCAACGCGGCCGAGCGGGCCGCCGCGGGGGACCGGCCGATCGAGGTGGTCGAGGCCGACGTGACCGCGCCGGAGCTGCTGGCGGACCTGGTGGGTCGGGTGGACGTGCTGCTCTGCAACCCGCCGTACGTGCCGGACGACGTGGTGGTCCCGCCGGAGGTGGCCGGGCACGACCCGGCGGAGGCGGTCTTCGGTGGCACCGACGGTCTGGCGGTGATCCGGCCGGTGGTCAGCCGCGCGGGGGCGCTGCTGCGCCCGGATGGCGTGTTCGGGGTCGAGCACGACGACACGCACGGCGCGGCGGTGCCCGGCCTGCTCGCCGGGGACGGCCGCTTCACCGCTGTCACCGACCATCGGGACCTCACCGGACGTCCCCGCTTCGCCACCGCGTCCCGACGGGCGGACGGCCGACACGCCCCGATCGGGGCGGCGTGGCAGACTGACTCCTCGTGATGCTCTACGACTGCCGGTCGCCCGCCGATCGGGACCGCGGCATCGCTGCGGCTATCGAGGCGGTCAAGAACGGCGAGCTGGTCGTCCTTCCGACGGACACGGTGTACGGGATCGGCGCGGACGCTTCACCCCGTACGCGGTGAAGGCGCTGCTGGATGCCAAGGGCCGGGGTCGGCAGATGCCCCCGCCGGTGCTGATCGGCTCGCGGCACACCCTGGACGGGCTGGTCTTCTCGCTGCCCACCGCCGCCCGGGACCTGGTGGAGGCGTTCTGGCCGGGCGCTCTGACGATCGTGGTCGAGCACTCACCGAGCCTGCAGTGGGACCTGGGCGACAAGACGGGCACGGTGGCGGTGCGGATGCCGCTGCACCCGGTGGCGTTGGAGGTGCTGCGCGAGACCGGTCCGATGGCGGTCTCGTCGGCCAACAAGACCGGCCAGCCCGCCGCGGTCACCGCCGAGGAGGCACGTGACCAGCTCAGCTACTCGGTGCGGGCGTACCTGGAGGCCGGGCCCTGCCCGGACCCGGTGCCCAGCACGATCGTGGACCTGACCGGTGAGGTGCCGCAGTTGCTGCGGGCCGGGGCGATCCCCCTGGAGAAGCTGCGTGACGTGGTTCCGGACCTCATCGACGGTCGGGCGGTCTGAGTGCCACCGTTCACGGTCCTGCACGTCTGCATGGGCAACATCTGCCGCTCACCGATGGCGGAGCGGCTACTCGCCCTGGCGGTGCGGGAGCGGCTGACGCGGCGCGCGCAGGACCCGGCCCGGGCTGAGGAGCTGGTGCACAGCCACAGCGCCGGCACTGGTGGTTGGCACGCGGGCGAGGAGATGAACCCGCCGGCGGCCCGGCAGGTCACCAGCCGGGGCGGGGAGGTGGCGGGGTTCGCCGCCCGCAAGCTGCGTTCGGACCACATCGACGCCGCCGACCTGGTGCTGACCGCCACGGCCGATCAGCAGGAGTACGTGGTGGCGCTCCGGCCGGACGCGGCGGCCCGCACGTTCGTGCTGGGTGAGTTCGGTCGACTGATGGCCGCGGTGGACGCCGCCGCGTTGCCGTCGGACGACGCGACCCCGGAGGCGGTGTACGCCCGGGGGGTGGCCCTGGTGGCGGCGGCGCACGACGCGCGGTTGGGGGCCTCGGCGCTGCCCACCGATGACCTGGACGACCCGTGGGGTCGCGGCGACCAGTGCTTCACCAGGGTGGCCGACGAGATCGAGGAGACGGTTCTCCCGCTGGCTGCCGCACTGCTGCCCTGAGCGCGGTGCGAGTTTCCTCCGGGTTTGGGGAAAACCCGGGGCTAACGGGGTGTTCCGGGTCATTCTGAACGGGTCCTAGCGTGACCGGCTCCTGCGGGGAGAGCTGATGATCCGGGCCCAACTCGACAAACTGCTGACCGTGGTGATCGCCGGAGTGCTGGCCGGACTGGCGCTGGCCGCGGCCGCCCTACCCGCCGCCCTGGTCTTCGGGATCGGCTTCAGTGCCCTGTCGACGCCGTACTCGGAGCTGCCGAACACGCTCCGTACGCCGCCCACCGCCCAGCGCTCCAACCTCTACGCCAACGACGGCACCACCCTGATCACCTCCTTCTACCAGGAGGACCGGGTGGACGTGCCACTGCACGAGGTGGCCCCGGTGATGCGCCGGGCGATCATCGCGGCCGAGGACGTCCGGTTCTACCAGCACAGCGGGGTGGACCTGCGGGGCGTGGTGCGCGCGTTCACCGTGAACAAGCGCGACGGCCAGACCCGGCAGGGCGCTTCCACCCTGACCATGCAGTACGTCCGCAACGTGCTCAGCAACGACCCCCGGCTGACCGAGACGCAGCGGGCGGCCGCCACCGAACTCACCACCGTCCGCAAACTCCAGGAGATGCGGTACGCGCTCGCGTTGGAGCGGGAACTCGACAAGGACGAGATCCTGACCCGCTATCTCAACATCGCCTACTTCGGCGCCGGGGCGTACGGGATCGCGGCGGCCAGCAAGCGCTACTTCTCCCGGTCCCCGGCCGAGCTGACCCTGGCCCAGGCGGCGCTGCTGGCCGGCCTGGTGCGCTCGCCGGACAGCGACGACCCGATCAACGGTGACGCCGACAGCGCGTTGACCCGACGGTCGTACGTGTTGGAGCGGCTGGCGGAGACCGGGCAGGTGCCGCCGGAGGAGGCGGCGGCCGCGCGCGCCGAACCGCTGCGGTTGCAGCCCAGCGAGACCCCGAACGACTGCACGGCGGTGCCCGAGACGCACAACGACTGGGGCTTCTTCTGCGACTGGTTCACCCGCTGGTGGAGCAACCAGTCCGCGTTCGGCGCGACCGCCGACGAGCGGCAGCGCACGTTGCGCCGAGGCGGGTTCTCCATCGTGTCGTCGCTGGACCCGGGGGTGCAGTGGGCGACCACCGAGCAGGTGCTGAAGATCTACCCGGTCACGAAGGCCGACGCGGCGCCGACCGCTGTGGTGCAGCCGGGCACGGGCCGGGTGCTGGCGATGTCGGTCAACCGCGTCTACAGCGTGGCGGACAACCCGGTCGGGCAGAAGAACCACCCGAACACGGTCAACCAGTTGATTGCCGGTGGCGGCGCGATCGACGGGTACCAGGGTGGCTCCACGTTCAAGCTCTTCGCCATGCTGGCCGCGCTGGAGTCCGGCCTTCCGCTGTCGACCGACTTCGTGGCGCCGACGCAGTTGCTCACCCAGTTCCCGGTGAGCGGGGAGGCGAGCTGCGACGGTCGTTGGTGTCCGTCGAATGCCAGCCCATCGTCGATGGATGGCCCCCGCACCATGTGGACCGCGTTCGGCCGCTCGGTGAACACGTACTTCGCCTGGCTCACCGAACGGGTCGGCGCGACCGGGTGGTGGAGATGGCCGAACGGCTCGGCATCGTGCTGCGGGCCGACGCGGACGCCCGGTTGGCCCGGTACGGCGCGAAGGACTGGGGCCCGTTCACCCTGGGCGTGGCCGCGACCACGCCGCTGGACCTGGCCACCGCGTACGCCACGGTGGCGGCCGAGGGGACCTGGTGCGCGCCGCTGCCGGTGGTCTCGATCACCGATGCGGGCGCGCCCGGTGGACGCCGCCAAGCCGGACTGCCGGCAGGTGCTCGACGCGGACGTGGCCCGGGCGGCCGCCGACGCGGCCCGCTGCCCGGTCGGCGACCAGTCGATGTACGGACGGTGTGACGGTGCCACCGCTCCCGGGCTGCGGGCGAAGCTCGGCCGACCGGTGGCGGGCAAGACCGGCAGCTCGGAGCGGTACGAGACGGAGACGGTGGTGGCCTTCACGCCGCAGCTCGCGGTCGCCTCGATGGCGGCGAACCCGGACGATCCCCGGGACGCGGTCGGTCAGGCGGTGCAGGCCCAGATGGTGAAGGCGGTCGGCGAGGTCCTCACCGTCGCCCTCCGCGACCAACCGGTACGCGACTTCGTCCCACCGAGCGAGCGGACCGCCTTCCAGGTCACCGCGGCCCGCACCGGCAACTGAGCCGGCCGGTCAGCGGGTTTGTTCGGCGTTGCGGGCGATGTTGCGGGCCATTCCGCCGAAGACCACCGCGTGGAAGGGGGCCACCGATCCCCAGTAGGCGTGCCCGCTGAGCCCGCGCGGCAGGAAGACGGCGCGTTGCTGGTAGCGGCTGCGGCCGTCCTCGGCGGGCAGCACCCGCATCTCCAGCCAGGCCCGCCCGGGCAGTCGCATCTCGGCCCGCAGCCGCAGCAACTCGCCCGGGACAATCTCCTCGACCCGCCAGAAGTCCAGCGCCTCACCGACCTGGAGCCGGTGCGGGTCGCGTCGGCCCCGCCGCAGCCCGACCCCGCCGGCCAGCCGGTCCAGCCAGCCCCGGACCGACCAGGCGAGCGGGAACGAGTACCAGCCGTGTTCGCCGCCGACGCCCTCGATGACCCGCCAGAGCGCCGCCGGTGGCGCGTCCACCGTCCGCTCCCGGACGTCGGTGTAGGCGGTGCCGCCGGACCAGTCCGGGTCGCTGGGCAGCGGCTCGGCGGGCGCGTCCGGGCCGCTCGCGGTGGACCAGCGGGTCTCCACCTGGGCGTCGCGCACCTTGGCCAGCGCCAGGGCCACCGCCTCGTCGAAGCCGGTCAGCCCGTCGGGCGGGTCCGGCACGTACCGGGCGATGTCGTGTTCGTGGGCGACCGCCTCGTGGATCAGGCTCTCCACCAGCGGGCGGGCGATCCTGTTCGGCACCGGGGTGATCAGACCGACCCAGTGCGACGAGAGCGACGGGGTGAGCGGGCGGACCGGCACGATGATCCGCCGCCGCAGCCCGGCCACCCGCGCGTAGCGCTGCATCATGTCGCGGAAGGTCAGCACGTCCGGCCCGCCGATGTCGAAGCCCCGGTTGACCTCCGCCGGCAGGTCCGCGCAACCGGCCAGGTAGCGCAGCACGTCCCGGACCGCGATCGGTTGGATCCGGTTGCCGACCCAGCGCGGGGTGACCATGGCGGGCAGCCGCTCGGTCAGGTAGCGCAGCATCTCGAACGACGCCGAGCCGGAGCCGATGATCACCGCGGCGCGGAGCACCGCCGTGGGCACCCCGCTGGCCAGCAGGATCCGGCCCACCTCGGCGCGGGAGCGCAGGTGCGGGGAGGGCACCTCCGCGTCGGACGCCGGCTCCGGGCCGCCCAGGTAGACGATCCGGCGGACGCCGGCGGCCCGCGCCGCCGCCGCGAAGTTGGTCGCCGCCGCCCGGTCGGCCGCCTCGAAGTCGGGCCGGCCGAGCGAGTGCACCAGGAAGTACGCGACGTCCACCTCGGCGAACGCGGCGGACAGCGTCTCCGGCCGGCTCAGGTCCCCCTCGACGATCTCCGCCGCGGCGGCCCAGGGGACGTCACGCAGCCGTACCGCCTTACGGGCCAGGCAGCGCACGCTGTGCCCGTCGGCGAGCAGCAGCGGCGTCAGCCGCCCGCCGATGTACCCGGTGGCTCCGGTGACGAGGCATCTCACGGGTCCCAGTGTGCGGCCCCCTAGACTCGTTCGCTGTGGAGACCGAGACGAGCACCTTCTGGGGGCCGGATTTCGCGCAGCTCAGGGCCACCGATCCGGAGATCGCCGGGGTGGTCCTCGGTGAGCTGGACCGGTTGCGGGGCGGCCTGCAGCTGATCGCCAGCGAGAACCTGACCTCGCCGGCGGTGCTGGCCGCGCTCGGTTCGACGCTGACGAACAAGTACGCCGAGGGTTACCCGGGCCGGCGCTACTACGGCGGTTGCGCCGAGGTGGACCGCGCCGAGGAGATCGGCATCGCCCGAGCCAAGGAGCTGTTCGGGGCCGAGCACGCCAACCTCCAGCCGCACTCGGGGGCGAGCGCCAACCTGGCCGCGTACGCCGCGCTGGTGCAGCCGGGGGACACGGTGCTGGCGATGGACCTGCCGCACGGCGGGCACCTCACCCACGGCAGCCGGGTGAACTTCTCCGGCAAGTGGTTCCACCCGGTCGGCTACCCGGTCCGGCCGGACACCGAGCAGATCGACTACGACGAGGTACGGGACCTGGCGCGGGCGCACCGACCCAAGCTGATCATCTGTGGGGCCACCGCGTACCCGCGCCTGATCGACTTCGCCCGGTTCCGGGAGATCGCCGACGAGGTCGGCGCGTACCTGATGGTGGACGCGGCGCACTTCATCGGCCTGGTCGCCGGCCGGGCGATCCCGTCCCCGGTGCCGTACGCCGACGTCGTCTGCGCCACCACCCACAAGGTGCTGCGCGGCCCACGTGGCGGCATGATCCTCTGCCGCGAGTCGCTGGCCCAGCGGATCGACAAGGCGGTCTTCCCGTTCACCCAGGGCGGCCCGCTGATGCACGCGGTCGCGGCCAAGGCGGTCGCGCTGCGCGAGGCCGCCCAGCCCGAGTTCCAGACGTACGCCCGGCAGGTGATCAGCAACGCCCAGGCGCTCGCCGCCGGGCTGGCCGACGAGGGAATGCGCCCGGTCTCCGGTGGCACCGACACCCACCTCGCCCTGATCGACCTGCGGGAGCTGGGGGTGACCGGCACCGAGGCCGAGCGACGCTGCGACGCCGCGTCGATCACCCTGAACAAGAACGCCATCCCGTACGACCCGCAGCCGCCGATGGTGGCCTCCGGCATCCGGGTGGGCACGCCGAGCGTCACCACCCAGGGGATGCGGGAGGGGGAGCTGCGGCAGGTGGCCACCCTGATCGCCCGGGCGGTGCGCACCGATCCCGGTGCGGCGGGCGGCGCGGACGAGCTGACCCGGCTCGGCGCCGAGGTGGCCGAGCTGGTCGCGGCGTTTCCGGCGTACCCCCGTGGCTGAGCCCGGGGTGGTCGAGCCCGGCACCGACCGGCGTTGGCGGTTGCGCCACCTGCCGGTGCTGTTGGGGGCGTCGCTGGCGTTGGCCGCGGTCGCCGCTGTGGTGGGTCTGGCGACCGGCGGCGTGACGGCCGCGTTCGGTGCGGCGGCCGGCGTGGGCGTCACAGTGCTCAGTTACACCCTCACCACGGTGGTCCTGGCCTGGGCCGACCAGATCAACCCGCAGTTGCTGCTGCCGCTCGGTCTGGGCCTGTACGCGCTGAAGTTCACACTGTTGGGTGTGGTGATGGTGGCGGTGGCGTCGACCGGTTGGCCCGGGTTGATCCCGCTCTGCCTCGGCATCGTCGCCGGGGTGGCAGTGTGGACGGCGGTGCACATCTGGTGGCTGACGACGGTGCACGCCCGTCGGCCGCACAGCTGATCCGGCTTTCGGCCGTTCGTCCCACTTGTTGGACGCGCGGCAATGTGTCGGCCACCGGTCATTTTCCGACGGGCGGAAGGGGAGTAGCGTGCCCACAGACGACGGCGCCCACGAGAAGCCCACACAACCACGGTTGTGCGGGGGGTGAGGCACAGCCTCGTCTTCCCGGCTGATATCGTTCGCCCCGTCATGGCTGGTGACCAAACCCCCCGTCCCGCCGGTGAACCGGACGACTATCCGTCCGGCGCCGGTCAGGGTTGGACCGCGCTCAGCTACCTCATCGGAGGCATGCTCGTGTGGGGTTTCATCGGCTGGCTGGTTGACCAGTGGCTCGACACCGGCGGCGTTGCCACCGGGATCGGCGTCGTGCTCGGTATGGCCGGGGGAATCATCCTGGTCATCCGCCGGCTCGGCACGCCTACTTAGGAAGGGACGCGGTGTTCGGACAGGCGAACGTTCTGGCGGCGGGCCAGGCGGGATTCCCGCCCAGCGTGGAAGACTTCTACCTGCCCAGCATCCTGCCCTGGGGTGCGCACGACTCCTACTGGTTCACCAAGATCACGGCGATGGTCTGGATCGCGGTCGGCGTCCTGATCATCTTCTTCCTGGCGACCTATCGGAACCCGCAGCTGGTGCCGACGAAGAAGCAGTGGTTCGCCGAGTCGATCTACGGCTTCGTGCGCAACAACATCGCGGTCGACATGATCGGCCACGCGGGTGTGCGCTTCGCCCCCTACTTCACCACGCTGTTCTGCTTCGTGCTGCTGACGAACGCGTTCGCGATCATCCCGTTCTTCCAGATCTCGCCGAACTCGCACATCGCCTTCCCGGCGATCCTCGCGATCATCAGCTACGTGCTGTTCAACTACATCGGCATCAAGCAGCACGGCTTCGTCAAATACTTCAAGAACTCGTTGATCCCGCCGGCACCCTGGTACATCCTGCCGCTGCTGATCCCGATCGAGCTCTTCTCGACCTTCATCGTCCGGCCGTTCTCGCTCGCGGTGCGTCTCTTCGCGAACATGTTCGCCGGTCACATGCTCCTGCTGGTCTTCACGCTCGGCGGCTTCGCGATGCTGAGCGCCAACGCCTGGCTGGCCCCCGTTTCGGTGCTCTCCTGGGTGATGACCATCGCGCTCACCTTCCTCGAGTTCCTGGTGATCTGCCTGCAGGCATACGTCTTCACCGTCCTCACCGCCAGCTACGTGCAGGGCGCGCTCGCCGAAGAGCACTGATCCACCGCACCAACCGTTGTCGTCCCGCGTGAGAGTCACGCGTGATAACCAGGAGGAACCACACCAATGGACGCTAGCGTTCTCGCCGAGGTCACCGGTAGCACCGCTGCCATCGGCTACGGTCTCGCCGCCATCGGCCCGGGCATCGGCGTTGGCCTGGTCTTCGCTGCCTACATCCAGTCGACGGCCCGCCAGCCGGAGTCGTCCCGGATGACCCTGCCGTACGTCTGGATCGGCTTCGCCGTCATCGAGGCGCTCGCGCTGCTGGGCATCGCCTTCGGCTTCATCTGGGCCGGCTCCGCAGCCTGATCCACCCTTTGACCGGGAGGTAACCATGTATTTCCTCGCCGCTGAGGGTGGTGAGTCGACCCACAACCCGATCATCCCGCTCTGGCAGGAGGTCGTGGTCGGCTCGGTGGCCTTCGCCGTGCTCTGCTTCGTGCTGATGAAGTTCGTCTTCCCGCGCATGGAGCAGACGTTCCAGGCGCGGGTCGACGCTATCGAGGGCGGCATCAAGCGCGCCGAGGCCGCCCAGGCCGAGGCGAACCAGCTGCTCGAGCAGTACCGTGCCCAGCTCGCTGAGGCCCGGACCGACGCCGCCAAGATCCGTGACGACGCGCGGGCCGACGCCGAGGGCATCCGGCAGGACATCCTCGCCAAGGCGCGGGAAGAGTCCGACCGGGTCATCCAGGCCGGCAAGGACGCGCTCGCCGCCGAGCGGGCCACCATCGTGCGCGAGCTGCGCGCGGAGGTCGGCACGATCGCGGTGGACCTGGCCAGCAAGATCGTTGGCGAGTCGCTGGCCGACGAGGCGCGCCGCAAGGGCACCGTGGACCGGTTCCTGAGCGGTCTCGAAAGCACGGGGGCCCGCTGATGCAGGCCGCCAGCCGGGAGTCGTACAAGGTCGCGTCCGAGCACCTCGACGCGTACGTCCGCGGCAATGACGCGGTCGCGGTGGCACACACCGCGAACGACCTGCTCGCCGTTGCCGGGCTGCTGCGGCGGGAGCCGCGGCTGCGCCGGGCGCTCTCGGACCCGGCCCGGTCCGGCGCGGACCGCGCCGAACTGCTTGGCGGGATGCTGCGTGGCAAGATCGGCGACGGCGCGCTCGACCTGACCGCCGCGTTGGTCTCCGGCCGTTGGTCGACGCCGTCGGAGTTGCTCGACGGCGTCGAGCGGCTCGGTGTGGAGGCGGTGCTCGCCAGCACCGAGGCCGCCGGTGACCTCGCCGAGGTCGAGGACGAGCTGTTCCGCTTCGGGCAGATCGTCGCTGGCGAGCCCGCGCTCTCGGCGGTGCTTTCCAACCCCGCGACACCGGTGGACCAGCGCGGAGTCCTGGTCGGCCAGCTACTGGCCGGCAAGACCCGCCTGGCCACCGTTCGCCTCATCGAGGTGGCGCTGTCCGGCTTCGGGGGGCGCTCCTTCAGCGGATCGCTCACCCGGCTCGTGGAACTCGCCGCCGAGCGGCGGGACCGTCAGGTGGCGTACGTCACCGTGGCGGCCCCGTTGAGTGATGAGGAGGAGCGCCGGCTGGGTGCGAGCCTCGCTGCGATATACGGTCGAGAGGTCTCCGTCAAGCAGACGGTCGACCCCCACGTCCTGGGTGGCGTGAGCGTGCGGGTCGGCTCCGACCTGTACGACGGCACCGTCCTGCGCCGCCTCAACGAGACCCGCAACGCGCTCGCGAAGCGCTGAGCGGCTTCGCCGCCCAGCGTTGGGGCGGCTCTGCCGCCCAGCGCCCGGATTGACAGACGCCATTCGGACCGGTTGGTACTAGGTATCCCGGGCCCCTGAATTTTAAGGAAGCAGAGGATGGCCGAGCTGACCATCTCGACGGAGGAGATCCGCGGCGCCCTGGAGCGCTACGTCTCCTCCTACTCGTCCGACGTCTCCCGCGAGGAGGTCGGCACCGTCGCCGACACCGGTGACGGCATCGCCCACGTCGAGGGCCTGCCCTCGACCAAGACCAACGAGCTCCTGGAGTTCGAGGACGGCACGCTCGGCGTGGCGTTGAACCTCGACGTGCGGGAGATCGGCGTCGTCGTCCTCGGTGACTCCGCCAAGCTGGAGGAGGGGCAGCGGGTCAAGCGCACCGACCGGGTGCTCTCGGTGCCGGTTGGTGACGCCTTCCTCGGCCGCGTGGTCAACGCGCTCGGCCAGCCGATCGACGGGCTCGGCGACATCGCCGACGAGGGCTACCGCGAGCTGGAGCTGCAGGCTCCGAACGTGATGTCCCGGCAGTCGGTGTTCGAGCCGCTGCAGACCGGTATCAAGGCCATCGACGCGATGACCCCGATCGGTCGGGGCCAGCGGCAGCTGATCATCGGTGACCGGAAGACCGGCAAGACCACTGTCGCCCTGGACGCCATCCTCAACCAGCGGGACAACTGGCGCACCGGCGACCCGAAGAAGCAGGTTCGCTGCATCTACGTCGCCATCGGCCAGAAGGCCTCCACCATCGCCTCGATCAAGGGGCAGCTGGAGGAGGCGGGCGCGATGGAGTACACCACCATCGTCGCCTCGCCGGCGTCCGACCCGGCCGGCTTCAAGTACCTGGCTCCGTACACCGGCTCGTCCATCGGGCAGCACTGGATGTACGGCGGCAAGCACGTCCTGATCGTCTTCGACGACCTGAGCAAGCAGGCCGAGGCGTACCGGGCCGTGTCGCTGCTGCTGCGTCGTCCGCCGGGCCGTGAGGCGTACCCGGGTGACGTCTTCTACCTGCACTCCCGCCTGCTGGAGCGCTGCGCGAAGCTCTCCGACGAGCTGGGTGGCGGCTCGATGACCGGTCTGCCGATCATCGAGACGAAGGCCAACGACATCTCGGCCTTCATCCCGACCAACGTCATCTCGATCACCGACGGCCAGATCTTCCTGGAGACCGACCTGTTCAACCAGGGCGTTCGTCCGGCGATCAACGTCGGCACCTCGGTCTCCCGGGTCGGCGGCGCCGCCCAGGTGAAGCCGATGCGCAAGGTGGCCGGCTCGCTGCGGCTCAACCTGGCCCAGTACCGCGAGCTGGAGGCGTTCGCCGCCTTCGCGTCCGACCTGGACCGGGCCTCCCGGGCCCAGCTGGACCGCGGTGTCCGGCTGGTCGAGCTGCTCAAGCAGCCGAACTACTCGCCGTACCCGGTGCAGGAAGAGGTCGTCTCGGTCTGGGCCGGCACCGAGGGCAAGCTGGACGACATCCCGGTGGGTGACATCCGGCGGTTCGAGGCCGAGTTCCTCCAGTACCTGCGGCACAAGCACGAGGGTGTGCTGGCCGGGATCGCCGACAACCAGTGGGGCGACGACATCGTCAGCTCGCTGGACACCGCGATCACCGAGTTCAAGCAGGTCTTCCTCAACAAGGACGACGAGCGTCGGGTGAACGACGCGCCGGCCGCTCCGCTTGAGGGCGACGAGAACCGCGAGACGGTGACCCGCTTCCGCGACGGCGCGACCGACCGCCCGGCCGAGAGCTGATCCCATGGCGGCCCAGGTACGCGTTCTTCGTCAACGGATCCGCTCGGCGAAGTCGATGAAGAAGATCACCAAGGCGATGGAGCTCGTGGCGACGAGCCGGATCGCCAAGGCTCAGGCCCGGGTGCAGGCGTCCCTGCCGTACGCCCAGGCCATCACCGGCGTGCTCACGGCGCTGGCGTCCAACGCGCGGATCGACCACCCGCTGCTCACCCCGCGCGAGCGGGTACGGCGGGCGGGCGTCCTGTTGGTCACCAGCGACCGTGGCCTGGCCGGCGGTTACAGCTCCAACGCGATCAGGATGGCCGAGTCGCTGATCGCACGGCTCAAGGCGGACGGCAAGGAGCCGGTGCTCTACGTCATCGGGCGTAAGGGTGTCGGGTTCTACCGGTTCCGCGACCGG
Organism: Micromonospora tarensis; assembly: GCF_016803395.1. Classification (GTDB taxonomy): domain Bacteria; phylum Actinomycetota; class Actinomycetes; order Mycobacteriales; family Micromonosporaceae; genus Micromonospora; species Micromonospora tarensis. The sequence goes on from NZ_JAEVHL010000051.1 coordinate 20,354, forward strand.
CCGATCGAGGCGAACTGGACCGGGTTCAGCGAGCAGCCGTCGTTCGAGGACGCCCGCGCCGTGGGTGAGACGCTGATCAAGGCGTTCACCGCCGGTGCGGACGACGTCGACGGCGGGTCCGGGGCGGACGGGGTGCTCGGCGTCGACGAGCTGCACATCGTCTACACCGAGTTCCACTCGCTGATGACGCAGAACCCGGTTACCAAGATCGTCGGTCCGATGCAGGTGGAGGACCGGCCGCGCTCCGAGGGGCTGCTGCCGGCGTACGAGTTCGAGCCGGAGGCGGAGGCGCTGCTCGACGCGCTCCTGCCGAGGTACATCAACACGCGGATCTACGCGGCGTTGATCGAGTCGGCGGCGAGTGAGTCGGCGGCACGGCGGCGGGCGATGAAGAGCGCCACCGACAACGCCGAAGAGATGATCGAGAAGTACACGCGTGAGATGAACTCGGCCCGCCAGGCTGGGATCACCCAGGAGATCAGCGAGATCGTCGGCGGCGCCAACGCGCTGGCCGCGTCGGGAAGTGAAGTGTGATGACTGCCCCAGTAGAGACCAAGACGGCCACGGGTCGCGTGGTCCGGGTCATCGGCCCGGTCGTCGACGCCGAGTTCCCGCGCGACGCCATGCCGGCCCTGTTCAACGCCCTGAACGTCACCGTGGACCTGTCCGGCGGTGAGAAGACGCTGACCCTGGAGGTCGCCCAGCACCTGGGTGACAACGTGGTCCGCGCCATCTCGATGCAGCCGACGGATGGTCTGGTCCGCGGCGCGGAGGTTCGTGACCGCGGCGAGCCGATCACCGTGCCGGTGGGCGACGCGGTCAAGGGCCACGTGTTCAACGCGATCGGCGAGGTGCTCAACCTCAAGGAGGGCGAGACCCTCACCCCGGACGACCACTGGGGTATCCACCGCAAGGCCCCGGCCTTCGCGGACCTGGAGCCGAAGACCGAGATGCTGGAGACCGGCATCAAGGTCATCGACCTGCTCGCCCCGTACGTCAAGGGCGGCAAGATCGGCCTGTTCGGCGGCGCGGGCGTGGGCAAGACGTGCTCATCCAGGAGATGATCACCCGGGTTGCCCGCAACTTCGGTGGTACCTCGGTCTTCGCCGGCGTGGGTGAGCGCACCCGTGAGGGCAACGACCTCATCGCCGAGATGACCGAGTCCGGCGTCATCGACAAGACCGCGCTGGTCTACGGCCAGATGGACGAGCCGCCGGGCACCCGGCTGCGGGTGGCGCTCTCCGCGCTGACCATGGCGGAGTACTTCCGGGACGTGAAGAAGCAGGAGGTGCTGCTCTTCATCGACAACATCTTCCGCTTCACCCAGGCCGGTTCGGAGGTCTCCACCCTGCTCGGCCGGATGCCGAGCGCGGTGGGTTACCAGCCGACGCTGGCCGACGAGATGGGCGAGCTCCAGGAGCGGATCACCTCCGTCCGGGGCCAGGCCATCACCTCGATGCAGGCGATCTACGTGCCGGCGGACGACTACACCGACCCCGCCCCGGCCACCACGTTCGCCCACCTGGACGCGACCACCAACCTGGAGCGGTCGATCTCCGACAAGGGCATCTACCCGGCCGTGGACCCGCTGGCGTCCTCGTCCCGGATCCTCGCTCCGGAGTTCGTCGGCCAGGAGCACTTCCAGGTCGCCACCGAGGTGAAGCGGATCCTGCAGCGCTACAAGGACCTGCAGGACATCATCGCCATCCTCGGTATCGAGGAGCTCTCCGAGGAAGACAAGATCACCGTGGCCCGGGCCCGGCGGATCGAGCGCTTCCTGTCGCAGAACACCTACGCGGCGGAGCAGTTCACCGGCGTGCCGGGCTCGACGGTCCCGATCAAGGAGACCATCGAGGCGTTCCGGAAGATCAGCGAGGGTGAGTACGATCACTTCCCCGAGCAGGCGTTCTTCATGTGCGGCGGTCTCGAGGACCTGGAGAAGAAGGCTGAAGAGCTGATGAAGAGCTGACAAGCTCGTCGAAGCCGCAACAAAAAGACTGCCCCGGCAACGCCGGGGCAGTCTTTTGTTCATGTTCGCGTCTTACTATCGTCGCGGTCCGTTACTCGTGGTCGCCGGTGCCAAGCACCCGAGATACGGTTCGTTCCGCGCGTTCACCCGAACGAGCGTTGATGTTTGCAACCTTTCGACGACCTGCGCCCGTCTTCCTCGTCGTGGGCGTAACGAACGGAGCTGCTCGTGGGTAAGGCCGGCAACAGTGGCCGCAGGTCGTCCGTCTGGCGGGGGGTGCCTCGTTGGGCCAAGATCTGTACGGTGTTCGGCACCGTGCTGACCGTGCTCAGCGGGGCGGTGCTGGTCGGCACCGAGGTCCTGATGGCCCGCTACGAGGGGGCGGTGGGCAAGGCCGACCTCTTCGGCGACCAGGCGGCGGGGGCCCAGGCGAAGAAGAGCGAGATCAAGGGCCCACTCAACATCCTGCTCGTCGGCATCGACCCGCGTACGCCGACGGCGGCGCCGCTGGCCGACTCGATCATGGTGCTGCACGTGCCGGCGACGATGGACCGGGCCTACCTGTTCTCCCTGCCACGGGACCTCTACGTGCCCATTCCGCCGTTCAAGAAGGCCAACTTCCCGGGCGAGACCACGAAGATCAACGCGGCCATGTCGTTCGGCAGCAAGGTGCCGGGGGCGAACCCCGACGCGGCCCGGGGCTTCGAGCTGTTGGCCACCACCGTGCAGAGCGTGACAGGCATCAAGCGCTTCGACGCTGGCGCGATCATCAACTTCACCGGCTTCCAGAAGATCGTCGACGCGATGGGTGGCGTCGACATGTACATCGAGCGGGACGTCCGGTCCGAGCACAAGCAGCCGGACGGCACGGCCCGGCCGGGCAACACGCGCGGCGAGGGCTACGTCGGCCCGCAGGCGCTCTACAAGAAGGGCAACCAGCACCTCAAGGGATGGCAGGCGCTGGACTACGTCCGGCAGCGTTACCCGAAGAACGGTGTTCCCGATTCCGACTACGGTCGGCAGCGCCACCAGCAGCAGTTCGTCAAGGCCATGGTCGGCCAGGCGTTCAGTGCCGACGTGGTGGCCAACCCGATCAAGCTGGACAAGGTGCTCCGGGCCGCCGGTCAGTCGCTGATCTTCAATGGTCGGGGCAACAGCGTGGTCGACTTCGGGCTCGCCCTGAAGGACATCCGTCCGAACACGATCGAAATGATCAAGCTCCCCGGTGGTGGCGTGTTCGACGGCAAGAGATACCTGGGTGAGCAGTTCCAGCCGGGGGTCGCGGACTTCTTCACCGCCCTGCACAGCGAGCAACTCGACCCGTTCCTGCTGGAGCACCCGGACTTCGTGAACAAGTCCAAGTAGGGGCCGCACCCGCGTCAGCCGCGCCCCGGCGTCAGGCTAGACTTTCGGCAATCCGTAGCCGCAGCAAGGAGACAGCGTGGCACAGCAGCTTCACGTCGAGCTCGTCGCCGTCGAGGAGAAGGTCTGGTCCGGTGACGCCGAGATGGTCGTCGCCCGGACGACCGAGGGCGAGCTCGGTGTCCTGCCGGGGCACGCGCCGCTGCTCGGTCAGCTCGCCGAGCCCGGTCAGGTGCGCATCAAGCTGGCCGGTGGCGAGCAGGTCGCCTACGAGGTGGCCGGCGGCTTTCTCTCGGTGAGCGCCGACGGCGTCACCGTACTGGCCGAGAGCGCGACCCCGGTCTCCGCGCAGGGTCGCTGAGTCAGACCGGGGATGGAGATCGTCGAAGGATTCGGAATCGGCGTTGTCGTCATCCTCGGCGCGCTTCTGATCCTCTTCGTCCGGCGAGCTCTGGTCACCCGCAGCGGGGGCATCATCCGGCTCAGCGTCCGGGTCACCACAGTGCTCGACGGCCGTGGCTGGTCGCCCGGCTTCGGTCGGTTCGCCGGTGACGAGCTGCGGTGGTACCGGATGTTCAGCTTCGCGATCAGGCCCAAGCGGGTGCTGTCGCGCAAAGGTCTGGCGGTGGAGCGCCGACGGTTGCCCGAAGGGCAGGAACGGCTCTCCATGCCGGCCGACTGGGTGATCCTCCGCTGTACCAGTCACCACGCACCGGTGGAGATCGCCATGGCGCGATCGACCGTGACCGGTTTTCTCTCCTGGCTCGAGGCCGCCCCTCCGGGGGCGGTCTCGCCACGTATGGCCTCCCAGGACTGGCCGGCCGCCTGAGCTGTCGTCTCCGTGCGGTGGTCGCTGGTGGGTTACCCGGCTTGCTGTCGGGCTTGCCGGGCCGCTGGTGGGGTTTCCGGGGCACCCGTCGGTGCCACTGCTGCGTCGATCCGGCGCGGTCTCGCCCCAGCCTGCGCTGCGCCTGGCCGGCCAGGTCGATGTGCTGTTGAGCGGTATACCTCAGAGGCATAAATATGCCTCTGAGGTATACCGCTCAATACTGCATTCGCTTCGTCGGAGGTGACCGACGGTCACCGCCGGCCGTCAGCCGCACCGCCGCCCGCCGTCCCCGGCCAAGCCGTGCGTCCCGGGCCAGCCGTGCCGTCTCAGGTCAGCCGCGCCACAGCCGCACCAGGTCTGTCCTGAGGAGTGGTCAGCCCTGACGACGCGTGGCGGCGGTCAGATGGGGAATCCCCACCTCGACGTGGTGCGCAGCGCCCCACGGTCAGCGCTTGCCGCCCGGCACCCATAGCACATCTCCCGCCGGATTTGCCGTTCTTGACAGGATAAAGAGCAGATCGGAGAGCCGGTTGAGATACTTTGCCGGGAGCGTGCTGGTTCGTTCCGGATCATGGTTTACCAGCGCCCACGCTGCCCGCTCCGCCCGCCGGGCGGTGGTCCGCGCCACGTGCAGCAGTGCCGCGCCCGCGGTGCCGCCGGGGAGGATGAAGGAGTCGAGCTTGCTCAGGCGTGCGTTGTACTCGTCGCACCAGCCCTCCAGGCGCTCGACGTACTCCTCGGTCACCCGCAGCGGCGGATACTTCGGCTCCGGCTCGACCGGGGTGGACAGGTCGGCGCCGACGTCGAACAGGTCGTTCTGCACCGACGCCAGCACGGTGCGCAGCTCCTCGTCGAGCTGGCCCAGCGCGATCGCCACGCCGATCGACGCGTTGCACTCGTCGACGTCCGCGTACGCGGCGATCCGTGGATCGGTCTTCGGTACCTGCTCGTTGTTGCTCAGCCTGGTCATGCCGGCGTCGCCGGCCTTGGTGTAGATGCGCGTGAGGTGGACGGCCATGACGCACAGCCTACGGATTCCCGATCTGACCATCCCGGCGCGGCCGGACGGCACCGCCGGTTGGCCGGTGGTGGTGGGCCCCGGCGACGCCGACGATCCGGCGGTCAACGACGTCGACGTCATTCAGGTGCACGGTGATGCCCGGCTGGCCGGCACCGTGCACGTGGTCGGTGCCAAGAACTCGGCGTTGAAACTGATGGCCGCCGCGCTGCTCGCACCGGGCCGCAGCGTGATCACGAACGTCCCGCGGATCACCGACATCGCGATCATGGGGGAGGTGCTGCGCCGGCTGGGCTGCGACGTCCAGTTCGACGCGGACGATCCGGTCGACCCGATGGTCGCCAGGGGTGGCGTGGCCCGTTCCCGTTCGGTGACCATCGACGTCCCCGAGCAGCCCGGCGCGGACGCCGACTACGACCTGGTTCGGCGGCTGCGCGCGTCGATCTGCGTGCTCGGCCCGCTGCTGGCCCGCCGGGGGTACGTGCGGGTGGCGCACCCCGGCGGCGACGCGATCGGGTCGCGGGGGCTGGACATGCACATCTCCGGGCTGACCCGGATGGGCGCGGAGATCTCCGGTGAGCACGGCTTCGTGATCGCCGCCGCGCCGCACGGGCTGCACGGCGCGGACATCGTGTTGGACTTCCCCAGCGTCGGCGCGACCGAGAACCTGGTGATGGCCGCGGTGCTGGCGCAGGGCACCACGATGATCGACAACGCCGCCCGGGAACCGGAGATCGTCGACATCTGCACGATGCTCAACCAGATGGGCGCGCGGATCGCCGGCGCGGGCACGTCCACCCTGCGGATCACCGGGGTGCCCGGTCTGCGTCCGGTACGGCACGCCACGGTGGGGGACCGGATCGTCGCCGGCACCTGGGCGTTCGGCGCGGCGATGACCCGGGGCGACGTGACGGTGACCGGGCTGGACCCGGCCTTCCTGGAGGTCGCGCTGGACAAGGTGGTGGCCGCCGGCGCGCTGGTGGAGACCCGGGGCGACGGTTTCCGGGTCCGGATGGACGAGCGGCCCCGGGCGGTGGACGTGGTGACCCTGCCGTACCCCGGCTTCGCCACCGACCTGCTACCGATGGCGATCGGGCTGGCGGCCGTCAGCGACGGCGCCTCCCTGATCACCGAGAACATCTTCGACGGCCGGTTCATGTTCGCCAACGAGATGATGCGGCTCGGCGCGGACATCAAGACCGACGGGCATCACGCGGTGGTTCGCGGACGCGACGCGCTCTCCGGCGCGCCGGTGCGGGCCACCGACATCCGGGCCGGCGCCGGATTGATCATCGCCGGGCTCTGCGCGGAGGGGGTCACCGAGGTCTCGCACGTGCACCACGTCGATCGGGGCTACCCCGACTTCGTGGCCGACCTGCGCGCGCTCGGCGTGGCGGTGGAGCGGGGCACCGCACCGGAGGAGCCGTCGCTGGAGATCTGACGCCGAGGGCGACCCACGGCCGCCACTTAGCCATCGTTCAGGCTCGCCGACTAGGGTGCAGGCAGGCACTCAATCGCAGCGAGGGAGAAGTAGATGGCGGGTCGACTCGCGGTCGTCGGGGCCGGGCTGATGGGCTCCGGCATCGCCCAGGTGGCGGCGCAGGCGGGCTGGCAGGTGACGCTGCGCGACCTGGACGACGCGGCCACCACCCGAGGGCTCGACGGCATTCGGAAGTCACTGACGAAGTTCGCCGAGAAGGGCAAGATCGAGGCGTCCGAGGTCGAGGCGACGCTGGCCCGGATCACCCCGACCACCGACCTGGAGGCGGCGGCGGACGCGGACATCGTGGTCGAGGCGGTCTTCGAGCGGCTGGAGATCAAGCACGAGGTGTTCCGGGCCCTGGACAAGATCTGCAAGTCGGACGCGGTGCTCGCCACCAACACCTCGGCCATTCCGGTCACCCAGATCGCCGCGGTGACCGAGCGGCCCGAGGCGGTCGTCGGCACCCACTTCTTCTCCCCGGTGCCGATGATGCAGCTCTGCGAGCTGGTCCGTGGTTACCAGACCAGCGACGCGACGCTGGACACCGCGCGGGTCTTCGCCGAGGAGATCGGCAAGACGGTGGTGGTGGTCAACCGGGACATCGCCGGTTTCGTGACGACCCGGCTGATCTCCGTCCTGGTGATGGAGGCGGTGAAGTTGGTCGAGTCCGGTGTGGTCTCGGCGGAGGATCTGGACACCGCCTGCCGGCTGGGCTTCGGGCACGCCATGGGCCCGCTGGCCACCACCGACCTGACCGGGGTGGACGTGCTGCTGCACGCCTCGAAGAACATCTACACCGACACCGCCGACGAGAAGTTCTTCCCGCCGGAGCTGCTCCAGCGCATGGTCACCGCCGGTGACCTGGGCCGCAAGACCGGCAAGGGCTTCTACACGTACTGAGAGCACGCCGACCGGGGCGGCTGCCCCGCCCCGGTCGGGCGCTCAGCCGTCGCGCTTGGTGGTCCAGCGGAAGGTGGTCAGGCAGAGCACCACACCGATCACGCACCACAGGGCCAGCACCAGTGCCACCCGACCCAGCTCGAACGAGTCGCCCGGCTCCTGGGCGCCGAAGCTCTCCGGCAGGAAGACCGACCGCAGCCCCTGGCACATCCACTTGAGCGGGAACAGCGCCGCCACCTGCTGCATCCAGGTGGGCAGGTCGGTGAAGACGAAGAACACCCCGGAGATGAACTGGAGCACCAGGGCGACCGGGGTGACCACGGCCGAGCCGCTGCGGGCGGTGCGGGCCAGCGACGAGATGGCGATGCCGCACAGGGTGCAGGCGGTCACCCCGAGCACGGCGACCCAGCCGAAGGTGAACCACTTCGCGGCGGTGCCCGGCAGGTCGAGGTCGAACAGCGCCACCGCGACCGCCAGCAGCAGCGCCGTCTCTGCGATGCCGATCGCCACCACCATGATCACCTTGCCGGCGAACCAGACCCACTTCGGCATCGGCGTGCCCCGGTAGCGCTTGAGCACGCCCCGGTCCCGCTCGATCGGAATCCAGATGCCGAGGTTCTGGAAGCTCACCGTCATCAGACCGGTCGCGATCATGCCGGTGATGAAGTACTGGGTGAACCTGACCCCGCCGCCGATCGTGCCGTGGAAGATCGAGGCGAAGATCAGGATCATGATGATGGGGAAGCCCATCGTGAAGACCACTGACTCCCGACTGCGCAGGAACTGGGTGATCTCCAGCCGGCCCTGGCGCAGGGCGAGCGCACCGGCGCGCGGCGAGCGGCCGCGAGTCGCGGTGACCGGCGTCGCCGGCTTCGTCGTGGTCGTCATCGCGCGTGTCCGATCATCGTGAGGTAGACGTCCTCCAGGGTCGGCCGGGTCACCGTGAGCCCGGGGACCTCGCCGCCGTAGCGCGCGGCCAGGTCGGCCACGAGGGCCGTCGGCGTCGCGCTCTGCGCGCTCTCCAGCGTCCCTTCGGGGGTACGCCAGGAGACGGTGGCGAGGGCGTCCTGGCGATTGCCCAGCCGGTTCGGGGCGGCCACCTCGACCAACCGGCCGCCGGCGATCACGCCGACCCGGTCGGCGAGCGCCTCGGCCTCGTCCAGGTAGTGGGTGGTCAGCACGATCGTGGTGCCGGCCGCCGCCAGGTCGCGGATCAGCTCCCAGAACTCGCGGCGCGCCTCCGGGTCGAAGCCGGTGGTCGGCTCGTCGAGGAAGAGCAGCTCCGGCCGGCCGATGATGCCCAGCGCCACGTCCAGACGGCGTTTCTGCCCGCCGGAGAGGGTGTGCGTCCGGGCTCTCGCCTTGTCGGTCAGGCCGACCCGGTCGATCACCTTGTCCGGGTCGTCGGCGTCGGCATAGAAGCCGGAGAAGTGCCGGATCACCTCGGCCACGGTCAGCTCGTCGAACTCGCCGGTGCCCTGGAGCACGATGCCGACCCGGGAGCGCCAGCCGGCATCCGGCTCCGCCGGGTCCGCACCGAGCACTGTCACCTCACCGGCGTCGCGGCGGCGATAGCCCTCCAGGATCTCCACCGTGGTGGTCTTGCCGGCGCCGTTCGGGCCGAGCAGGGCGAACACCTCACCGCGGCGGACGTCGAGATCCACGCCCGCCACCGCCACGTTCTCGCCGTACGTCTTGCGTAGCCCCCGGACGGAGATGGCCAGCTCGTCATCCATGCCGTCCAGTGTGCGTCCTGACCGGCCCGGCCGGGCGCCCGGGGTGTGGCGCTCCACGCCACGGCGGGCGGTTGGCACCCGGACGTCCCCGACATGGACCTGTGTGGTTTTCCACAGCAACTTTTACTGGGCGGTAACTTAGACTCCGGCCATGGATGAGACGGCATACCCAGGGCGTCTGCCCGAGCGGGACCGGCCATGGGTGATGCGCACCTACGCCGGCCACTCGTCGGCCGCCGCGACCAACGCCCTCTTCCGTCGCAACCTGGCGAAGGGGCAGACCGGCCTCTCGGTCGCCTTCGACCTGCCGACCCAGACCGGCTACGACCCGGACCACGAACTCGCCACCGGTGAGGTCGCCGGGTCGGCGTGCCGGTGGCGCATCTCGGTGACATGCGGGCGCTCTTCGACGGTCTGCCGCTCGCCGACACGAACACCTCGATGACCATCAACGCCCCGGCCATGTGGCTGCTCGCCCTCTATGGCACCGTCGGGCTGGAGCAGGGCGCCGACCTGGCCCGCTGTGCCGGCACCACGCAGAACGACATCGTCAAGGAGTACCTGTCCCGGGGCACGTACATCTTCCCGCCGGCGGCGTCGCTGCGGCTGACCGCCGACATGGTCGCGTACACGCTGGGCGAGATGCCCCGGTGGAACCCGGTCAACATCTGCTCGTACCACCTCCAGGAGGCCGGGGCCACGCCCGTACAGGAAGTCGGCTACGCGCTGGCCACCGCCGTCGCCGTGCTCGACGCGGTCCGCGACGCCGGCCAGGTGCCGGCCGAGCGGATGGGCGACGTGGTGCAGCGGATCTCGTTCTTCGTCAACGCCGGGGTGCGCTTCGTCGAGGAGATCGCCAAGATGCGCGCGTTCGGGGTGCTCTGGGACGAGATCGCCTGGGACCGGTACGGGGTCACCGACGCCAGACAACGCCGCTTCCGCTACGGCGTGCAGGTCAACTCGCTCGGCCTCACCGAGGCGCAGCCGGAGAACAACATCCAGCGCATCGTGCTGGAGATGCTCGGCGTGACGATGTCCCGCGACGCCCGGGCCCGCGCGGTCCAACTGCCCGCCTGGAACGAGGCGCTGGGCCTGCCCCGCCCCTGGGACCAGCAGTGGTCGCTGCGCATGCAGCAGGTCCTGGCCTACGAGTCGGACCTGCTCGAATACCCCGACCTCTTCGACGGCTCGCACGTGATGGCCGCGCTGGTCGACGAGATCGTCACCGGGGCGCGCGCCGAGCTGGACCAGGTGCTGGAGCTGGGCGGCGTGGTCGCCGCCGTGGAGACCGGCTACCTCAAGAGCGCGCTTGTCGCGTCGCTGGCGGAACGCCGCCGCCGGATGGAGTCCGGCGCCGACGTGGTGGTCGGGGTCAACCGGTACACCGAGACCGAGCCCTCGCCGCTGACCGCCGCCGGCGCGGGCCACCAACGCCTGCCACCGTCGGGCGACGGTGTCCACGGT
>NZ_JAEVHL010000052.1 GCF_016803395.1 Micromonospora tarensis
CGCCGCCGGTGAACGCGAGGCCAGCGGCGGTCAGGGCGGTCTTACGGATCAGATCGGTACGCATGATGGCGTGCTCCTCTGCATTGGGGGATCCGCGACGGCAACGGGGGTGGCCGTGCGGGAAGTTCCTGGGCCCGGCGCCCTTGGTCGGGCCGGCGTCGGGACGGGGTGTAACGGTGCCCGGCCGGGGTGCATTCCCTCGGGGGTCCCGGCCGGTGCCGGGGGTGCGGGCTCCGGGGGTGTAACCGGGGTGGCCTAAGCTGTGCTGTCCAGAGACGTTGGTCAACCTGGTGATGGGTGGTAGGCCACCGATGGCTGAGTGAGGCCGATGATGATTGTAGTGATGCAGGAAGGCCGGTAGGGCCTTCCTGCGGGCTTGTTCGCTGTTGTAGAAGCGGGCGATGGCCCAGCCGTCGGTCAGGGTGCGGTGGAAACGCTCGACCTTGCCGTTGGTCTGGGGCCGGTAGGGGCGGGTCTTCTTCGGCCGGATGCCGAGCTCGGTGCAGGCGTCACGCCAGGCGAAGGATTTGTAGGCCGAGCCGTTGTCCGACAGCACGCGTTCGACGGTGACGCCCCGGACGGCGAACCAGGCGACGGCGTTGCGCAGCACGTCGATCGCGGTCGCGGCTTTCTCGTCATCGCGGATCTCGGCGTAGGCGACGCGGGAGTGGTCGTCGATGACGGTATGCACGAACGCGGTACCGATCTGCGGTTCGTAGGTTTTGCTGCGGGCACCGGTGCGTCCGGCTGTGGCCTCACGGTTGCGTCGGCCCTGGACCCGGCCGACGTAGCGCCAGCCGCCGCCGTCAGGAATGCTGCCGTACTTGGTAACGTCGACGTGCAGCATTGCCCCGGGCCGGTCGTGTTCGTAACGCCGGACGGGTTCGCCGGTGACCCGGTCGAGATGGCTGAGCCGGCTGAGCCGGCAGCGGGTCAGGACCGCATGCACGGTCGAGGCCGGTATACCGAGCCGCCCGCCGATCTGCACTGGGCCCAGTCGCTGTTTCCACCGCAGATGCACGATCTTGCGGACCACCGGCCGTGGTGTCCGGGCCGGGCTGTGATGCGGGCGTGACGAGCGGTCCTGCATCCCGGCCTCACCCTGCTCGGCGTAACGCTGGGCCCATCGTTTCGCTGTGCGCCAGGACACGTCATAGCGCTGGGCAGCCCGGGCGACCGGCCAGCGTTCGTCGATGATCAGACGCGCCAGCCGCAGACGCGCGCGAGGAGTCAAAGCAGCATTACGGTGGAGCACGAAGGCCTCCTGGTTGCCGGAGCGGTTCCTAGACAGCTCCACTCCACAACCGGAGGCCTTCACCCACCTACGACATCAGATCGTGTCGTCACACAATCTCGACCAACCTCCCTGGACAGCACACCTAGCCGGTGTTCCCGGGCGGCGTAGGCCGCGGTTCGGGCTCCGGGGTGGTGTAACCGGGGTGGCCGGGTGGGTGTTCCCGGCGGCTGCCCCGCGCCATGACCCGCGAGTCGCGGTGGCGTGCCAGGTATAACGACCCCGGGCCGGCCCGGATTCCGCGGCCCGGGTGGCCCCGACCACCCGACGACGACCACCAAACCAGACAAACACCCCAGCCGGACTGGCCGGCACGGCAACCCACCGGGGTGATCGACTCGGGTTCCAGGAAATCGCGGTATCCCCGCGCGAGGGATGCCCCGACATCAAGGAACCCGAGTCGGATCACGTCAACCGTCCCGCCCGGACCCACTCCGGCCCCGGATGTGTCGCCGGCGCATCGCAGTGATCGACCTCGGTTCCGAGGAAATCGCGGGTATCCCCGCGCGAGGGATGCCCCGACATCAAGGAACCCGAGTCGATCACGCCGAACGTCCCGGTCAGTCCCGCTCCCGTCCGGATGTGTTGCCGGCGATCGTTCCGGCCGGCCCCGCGGGCGGGTGTCTGGGGACGGGTGACCGTCCGGGTGGACGGTCTGGGGCGGGTGCGTCCTCTGTCAGCGGGGGGCGGTGTCGGCCTGGGGCGCCGGGCGCTGGCCAGGGATGGTTGGCGTGGTCGGCCAGGGGATCTCGGGCGCGCGGTGGAAGGTGATCCCGGCCGCCGCCAAGCGTGGGCCCTGCCCGGCCAGGCGGTCGCGGAAGCCCGCCCAGTCGTGGGTCTCGCGGGGGGACCAGCCCAGCTCGGCGATGGCCGGGAGGCGGGGCAGGAGCAGGAGCTCGATGTCGGTCAGCGAGGTGACCGATTCGGTCCAGAGCGGGGCCTCCACGCCGAGGACGGCCGTGGTGGGTACGTCGGCCACGTGGCTGCCCGGATCCCAGTCGTATGCCTTCCGCACGTCGATCAGGCCGGCCCAGTCGTGCCCGATCGGGGTGTCCGGGGCGTACTTCATGTCCAGGTAGGCGTGGTTGCCGGGGGAGAGGATCAGGCGGGCGCCCCGGCGTACGGCGTCGGCCGTGGTGGGGTCTTCGCCGTTCGTGCCCCACCATTGCAGGACCCGCCCGTCGAGATGGGCGGCCGGGGCGAGCTGGTGCCAGCCGACGACCGTCTTGCCGAGGTCGGCCACGATGCGCTGGACCCGCTCGACGAAGCCGGTGTACGTCTCGCCCTTCACCTTGAACGCCTCGTCGCCGCCGATGTGCAGCCACGGCCCGGGGGTGAGCGCGGCCACCTCGCCCAACACGTCGGTGATGAAGTCGTACGTCCGGTCGTCGGCGGGGTCGACGTAGCTGAAGCCGACCTCGGTGCCGGTGTACGGCGGCGGCGCGATCTTGTCCGGTGCCAGTTGCGGGTACGCGACCAGCGCCGAGTTGGTGTGCCCGGGGAGGTCGATCTCGGGGACGACGGTGATGTGTCGGGCGGCCGCGTAGGCGACGATCCGGGCGTAGTCGGCCTTCGTGTAGTGCCCGCCGGGGCCGTCGCCGACCTCGGTCGCCCCGCCGATGGTGGTCAGCTTCGGCCAGGAGTCGACGGTGATCCGCCAGCCCTGGTCGTCGGTGAGGTGCAGGTGCAGGTGGTTGAGCTTGTAGCGGGCCAGGTGGTCGATCATCCGCAGCACGTCCTCGACCGCGAAGAAGTGCCGCGCGACGTCGAGCATCGCCCCCCGGTACGGGAACCGGGGCGCGTCAATGATGGTCCCGCCAGGGAGCGCCCAGCGCTCGCTGACCGGGACCGCGCTCTCGATCGTCGCCGGCAGCAGTTGGCGCAGCGTCTGCACGCCGTAGAAGAGGCCGGCGGCGGTGCTGGCGGTGAGGCGTACGCCGTCGGTGTTGATGTCGAGCCGGTAGCCCTCCGCGCCGAGGTCGGCGGTGTCGTCCAGCAGCAGCGCGATGCCGCCGGCGGGCTCCGGGGCGGTGGCGTCGGTGACCGGCAGCGGGTACCCGGTGGCCGGGCGCAGCAGCTCGGCGAGCTGTTCGGCGACCGCCAGCGCGGCCGGGTCGGCGCTGGCCACGACTACCGCTTCCGAGGGCAGCACCCAGGCCTCGACCGGGCCGGGTTCGACCCGCTGTGGGGCTGGCACGACGTCGGCCAGTCGGTGCGGGGCGGACGGCGCGAGCAGTCGGCCGGCGGTCCGCTCGGCAGCCCGCGCCAGCGTGGCCGCGCTCGGCTCCCCCGTCGGCAACGGGGTGGCGGCGGGGCTGGGGGAGGGGATGGTCGACACGGCGGCGACTCCGGGGGGTGTATTCGCGTCGGTTATGGCAAAAGTGAGGTTCACCGGCTGGCGTGCCGTCAAGCGTACGACGCCTGGCCGGGATGCGTGATGGTGCTCGTGGAAGCGTTCCCAAAAACCGGTACGAACACGGATAGTCGTGATGGCTGTGCCAATTGTCACCGAACGGTCCCAGGTCCCTCGATAGTCGCTTAACCTTCGCCCACCGATCGGCGTCGACCCCGGGATTACCGGTGGTCCGCTCCGGGGAAGAAGAAAACTGAACCTTCGTTAAGTGTCCATCCGGCGCGTGTGTTGTGGAGGCTCTGGTGGCAGCGCAAGAGACCGTCGATCACAAGTACGTCTATGACTTCTCCGAAGGCAACAAGGACCTCAAGGACCTGCTCGGCGGCAAGGGGGCCAACCTCGCCGAGATGACGAACCTCGGCCTGCCCGTCCCGCCCGGCTTCACCATCACCACCGAGGCCTGCCAGGCGTATCTCGCGACGGGACGGGAGCCCGACGGGCTCGCCGGTCAGATCGAGGCGCACCTGGAGTCACTGGAACGCGCGATGGGCAAGCGCCTCGGTGACCCGGCGGACCCACTGCTGGTGTCCGTCCGTTCCGGTGCCAAGTTCTCCATGCCCGGCATGATGGAGACCGTCCTCAACGTCGGTCTCAACGACCAGAGCGTGGTCGGGCTCTCCGCACAGGCCGGCGGCAACGACAGGTTCGCCTGGGACTCCTACCGGCGGCTCATCCAGATGTTCGGCAAGACCGTCTGCGAGGTGCCCGGCGAGGAGTTCGAGCACGCGCTCGACGAGACCAAGAGCGCCAAGGGCACCCACAACGACCTGGATCTGGACGCCGACGACCTGCGCGGGCTGGTCGACGCGTACAAGAAGATCTTCCTGAAGCACACCGGCCGGGAGTTTCCTCAGCAACCACGCGAGCAGCTCGACCTGGCCATCCGCGCCGTCTTCGAGTCGTGGAACGCCGAGCGCGCGGTGCTCTACCGTCGCCAGGAGCGGATCCCGGCCGACCTCGGCACCGCGGTCAACGTGGTGACAATGGTCTTCGGCAACCTGGGCCCCGACTCCGGCACCGGGGTCGCGTTCACCCGCGACCCGGCCAGTGGCGCCCAGGGCATCTACGGCGACTACCTGGCCAACGCCCAGGGTGAGGACGTCGTCGCCGGCATCCGCAACACGGTGCCGTTGCAGGAGTTGGAGCAGCTCGACAAGACCTCCTACGACGAACTGCTCGGCATCATGGCCCGGCTGGAGGAGCACTACAAGGACCTCTGCGACATCGAGTTCACCATCGAACGCGGCAAGCTCTGGATGTTGCAGACCCGGGTCGGCAAGCGCACCGCCGCCGCCGCGTTCGTCATCGCCGGGCAGCTCGTCGACGAGGGCCTGATCGACCTCGACGAGGCGCTGCACCGGGTCAACGGCGCCCAACTGGCGCAGCTGATGTTCCCCCGCTTCCAGCTCGACCACGAGTTCGAGCCGGTCGCCACTGGCATCGGCGCCTCGCCCGGCGCGGCGTCCGGCACAGTGGTCTTCACCTCCGCGCGGGCCGTCGAGCTGGCCGCCGAAGGCAAGTCGGTGATCCTGGTGCGTCGGGAGACCAACCCGGACGACCTGAACGGCATGATCGCCGCCAAGGGCATCCTCACCTCGCGCGGCGGCAAGACCAGCCACGCCGCCGTGGTGGCCCGGGGGATGGGCAAGACCTGCGTCTCCGGCGCCGACGAGATCGACGTGAACGTGCCGGCGAAGCGGTTCGTCGTGGCCGGGCAGACCGTCAACGAGGGCGACGTCGTCTCCATCGACGGCACCACCGGCAAGGTCTACCTCGGCGAGGTGCCGGTCATGCCGTCGGAGGTGGTGCAGTACTTCGAGGGCAGCCTCGACCCCGAGCACGTCGACAACGCGCTGGTCCGGGCCGTACACCGGATCATGACGCACGCCGACGGAAAGCGGCGGCTCGCGGTCCGCACGAACGCCGACACGGGTGCGGACGCCGCCCGGGCCCGGCGCTTCGGCGCCGAGGGCATCGGGCTGTGCCGCACCGAGCACATGTTCCTCGGCGACCGGCGGGAGCTGGTCGAGCGGCTGATCCTGGCCCGCGCCGAGGGTGAGCGGGAGGCGGCGCTGGCGGCGCTGCTGCCGTTGCAGCGCGCCGACTTCGAGGAGATCTTCCGCGAGATGGACGGCCTGCCGGTCACCGTCCGGCTGATCGACCCGCCGCTGCACGAGTTCCTGCCGCCGCTGGAGCAACTCGCCGTCAACGTGGCGGTGGCCCAGGAGCGCGGCGAGGACGTGGCCAAGGAGGAGGCGCTGCTCGCCGCCGTCCGGCGGATGCACGAGGAGAACCCGATGCTCGGGTTGCGGGGCGTCCGCCTCGGCCTGGTCATCCCCGGTCTGTTCGCGATGCAGGTCCGGGCCATCGCCGAGGCGGCGGTGAGCTGCGCGCGCGGCGGCGGCGTGGCGAAACCGGAGATCATGGTGCCGCTGGTCGGGGCCGTGCAGGAGCTGGAGACGGTCCGCGCCGAGGCCGAGCGGATCATCGCGGACGTGGTCGGGGACAGCGGGGTCGAGGTGCTGATCGGCACCATGATCGAGGTGCCTCGGGCGGCGCTGACCGCCGGGCAGATCGCCGAGGCGGCGGAGTTCTTCTCCTTCGGCACCAACGACCTGACCCAGATGGGTTGGGGCTTCTCCCGGGACGACGTCGAGGGCGCGTTCTTCTGGCGTTACCTGGAGCTGGGCATCTTCGGCATCTCGCCGTTCGAGTCGATCGACCGCGACGGTGTCGGCCGGCTGGTGCGGATCGCCGCCGAGGAGGGCCGGGCGGCCGACCCGGGCTGAAGCTCGGCGTCTGCGGTGAGCACGGTGGCGACCCGGACTCGGTGCACTTCTTCCACGAGGTCGGCCTGGACTACGTCTCCTGCTCACCGTTCCGGGTGCCGGTGGCCCGGCTGGAGGCCGGGCGGGCGGTCGTGGAGAGCGGCGGGTCGGACAGCCGCTGACGGGCGTCGGCGGCGGTCCGGTCAGCCGGCCGCCGCCGGTGCTCAGCTCGGCGGGCGACGCCAGGTGGGTCGGGACGAGCACCTGCGCCGGCAGGGTCGCCATCGGGGTACGCACGGCAAGCAGGGCGTGTGGCTCCGGAACAGCAGCGACGCCGGGGCCGGGGCCGCGAGTGTCCAACCACGAGCGACCGACTCCCGGAACTCACCCCGCCGGACGGTGTCGGCCACCCGGTGGCCAAGCCGCGAGCCGGTAACCTATCGCGATCGGTCGACAACTGAGGGTCGATCGGTGGTGGTGAGCCGACGTCGATGCGTCGTCGGCGGGTCGGGTGGCGGCGCCGGGCGTAATCTTGGCTCGCTCGCACACGGCCGATTGCGTCCGCCGTCGAACGGGAAGGGTGACTGCATGACCAGCGTCTGGGAGAGCCTGACTGTCGATGCCCGCGATCCGGCCCGGCTGGCCCGTTGGTGGGCCGAGGCGCTCGGCTATCAGGTCGTCACCGAGAAACCGGACGAGGTGGAGATCCGCCAGTCCGTCGACCGCCTGCCCGGTCTGGTCTTCGTGCCGGTGGCCGACGGCAAGGAGCGCAAGAACCGCCTGCACCTCGACCTGCGTCCCGCCGACCGGGAGGCCGAGGTGGAGCGGCTGGTCGACATGGGCGCCCGGCACGTCGACATCGGCCAGGGCGACGTCGAGTGGACGGTGCTCGCCGACCCGGAGGGCAACGAGTTCTGCGTCCTCCGTGAGCGTGAGGAGTGAGCCGGTTTTGCGAGCCCCGCAGTCGCGAACAGCAAAGACCTTGTGAGCGCGAGGAGTGAGCCGGGTTTGCGAGCCCCGCGGTCGCGAGCAATGGCGGCTGCGTGAGCAGTAACCCGGAGGAGCGGCTGGTCGAGGAGCCACCGAAGGACACCGGGCACCGCCGGTCACCGTACGAGCGGGACCGGGCCCGGGTGCTGCACTCGGCGGCGTTCCGTCGACTGGCCACCAAGACCCAGGTGCACACCGCCGGCACCGACGACTTCCTGCGTACCCGGCTGACCCACTCGCTGGAGGTGGCCCAGATCGCCCGCGAGATGGGTGCCCGGTTGGGTTGCGACCCGGACGTGGTGGACGTCGCCGGGCTCGCCCATGACCTCGGGCACCCGCCGTTCGGGCACAACGGTGAGGCGGCCCTGGATCTGCTCGCCACCCCGTGCGGCGGCTTCGAGGGCAACGCGCAGACGCTGCGGGTGCTGACCCGACTGGAGGCGAAGGTGCTCGCCCCGGACGGCTCGTCCGCCGGGCTGAACCTGACCCGGGCGTCGCTCGACGCGATCGGCAAGTACCCCTGGCCGCGTCGCCCGGGGGAGCGCAAGTTCGGGGTGTACGCCGACGACCGGGCCGTCTTCGACTGGATCCGCGCCGACGCCCCCGGCGATCGGCGTTGTCTCGAGGCGCAGGTGATGGACTGGGCCGACGACGTCGCGTACTCGGTGCACGACGTGGAGGACGGCATCCACGGCGGTTACGTCACGCTGCAGCCGCTGCTCACCGACGCCGACGAGCGGGCCGCACTCTGTGCCGACGTGGCCGCCGCCTACTCCGGGGAGTCCGCTACCGACCTGGCCGAGGTGCTGGTCGAGCTGCTGGCCGGCCCGCTGCTCGCCCCGCTCGCCGGCTACGACGGCAGTCATCGCGCGCAGGTCGCGTTGAAGGCCACCACCAGCGGGGTGACCGGGCGGTTCGTGTCCGCGGCGGTCGCCGCCACGGAGGAGCGCTTCGGCCCCGGTCCGCACCGCCGTTACGGCGCCGATCTGGTGGTGCCAAGACTGGTCCGGGCACAGTGCGCCCTGCTCAAGGGCATCGCGCTGCGGTACGTGATGCGCCGCAGCGGCTTCCGGGGCCGCTACGAGCGGCAGCGGACGATGTTGGCCGAGTTGGTCGCCGCACTGGTCCGACGGGCGCCGGACGGGCTCGACCCGATCTTCGCCGCGCTGTGCCGGGCCGCACCGGACGACGCGGCCAGACTTCGGGTGGTGATCGACCAGGTCGCCTCGCTCAGCGATCCGGCGGCGATGGCCTGGCACGCTCGCCTGGTGGGGAAAGTTGCAGCGCCGATTGACGCCGAGCCAACTTAGGCTAACCTAACCTTTATGACGGAACGCTCCAGGAACGTCACCTCGGCCCGGGTGCTGCGCACCGAGCGGCCCACCCCGCACCTGATCCGGCTCGTCCTCGGCGGCGAGGAGCTGGCCGGCCTGCCGGTGGGGGAGTTCACCGATCACTACATCAAGGTGGTGTTCCCGCAGCCCGGTGTCGCCTACCCGCAGCCGTTGGACCTCGCCGCGATCCGCCGGGACCTGCCCCGCGAGCAGTGGCCCCGGCTGCGGGCCTACACGGTGCGGCGCTGGGACCCACTGGCCGGCGAGCTGACCGTGGACGTGGTGCACCACGGCGACGAGGGGTTGGCCGGCCCGTGGGCCGCCGCGTTACGCCCCGGTGACCCGGTGCACTTCGTCGGCCCCGGCGGCGCGTACGCCCCGCGCCCGGACGCGGACTGGCACCTGCTGGTCGGTGACGAGAGCGCCCTGCCGGCGATCGCCGCCGCCCTGGAACGGCTGCCGCTGGGCGCACCGGCGCACGTCTTCGTGGAGATCGCCGACCCGGCGGACGAACAGAAGCTGCCCAGCCCGGGAGCGGTCACCCTGACCTGGCTGCATCGCGGCGCACGCCCGGTGGGCGAGGCGCTGGTCGAGGCGGTGCGCGGGTTGGAGTTCCCGGCCGGTCAGGTGCACGCCTTCGTACACGGCGAGGCCGCCTTCGTCCGGGACCTGCGTCGGCTGCTGCGCGGCGAGCGGGGCGTACCCGTGGGTCAGCTCTCGATCTCCGGTTACTGGCGGCGCGGCATGGACGACGAGGGCTGGCGCTCCACCAAGGCCGACTGGAACCGGCAGGTGGTGGCCGAGGAGGAGAACGCCGGCCAGGGGTCGGTGGCCGCCTGAGGTCCCTCACCCCTCGGGGGTGCGGCCTTCCCCGCCGGTCCGGGCGAGTCGTCGGCTGAGCAGCACCGCGTACCCGACGACCGCCGCGGCGAGCAGCGACAGCATCAGCCTCGGTCGGTGCACGGTTGTGGTGATCACGCAGGCCGAGACCACCCCGTAGGCGGCGATCGCCAACCTCGCGGCGCTCGGCCGGGTCCACAGCCAGTACAACGCGAGGCCGCACGCCGTCCAGGTCACTATCGACGCGCCCAGCAGCAGCCGCAGCTCCAGCGGCAGCCGGGGCGCGTCCGCGTCGACCAGCCGGACCACCTGCCCGAGCGCCCAGCCGAGCAGCAACAGCGCGCCGCCGAGCGGAATGTGCAGGTAGCTGTATGCCTGCCCGCCGCGCAGTCGGCGCTGGGTCAGGCGGGTGGTGACGAAGGTGGTGTAGACCCACCAGACGGCCGCCGGAATCAGGAAGGCCAGCGCCGCGGTGAGGATCATGTGCGGCGAGGGATGGTCCGGCACGGCGAAGAGCAGGCTGGCCAACGCGCTACCCAGCACGATGATGGTGAACTGCCCGATCCGTTCCGGCAGGTGCCGGTTGTCCACCGGCCAGCGGTTCAGCCAGCGCACGCCGACCCAGGGCGTGGCCAGCTCGATGGTCATCGCGACGATCCACAGCACCGGGCGCAGCTCGGTGGGTGCGGTCAGCGACGCCAACCAGATCAGCCAACCCGACCCGAAGCCGATCAGATAGACCGTCGTGACCATGTGCGCGCTCGCGCTGGTCGGCCGGGCGCGCAGGTACAGCAGGAGCAGCACGCCCCGCACGATCAGGTAGCCGACCGGCAGCAGCACGCTCTCCGGCACCTCGTCGACCCCGAGCGTCATCGCGCCCGCGCCGACCAACGCGACCAGCACCAGCACCCGGTGCAGCGCGTCGTCCGGATCGAACCGGGTGTCGTAGTAGACCTGCCCGATCCAGGCCCACTGGATCACCACGAAGAGTCCGATCACGGCCAGCACCGCCCTCGGCGACGGGCTCGGCTCGTTACCCAGCCGAGCCACCACCGCCGCCAGCGCGTACACGAAGATGAGGTCGAGGAAGAGTTCCAGCCAGGTGGCGTGGCGATGTCCGGCCTCGTCCGCACCCGGGGCCTGATCGGGTAGCCCGACCAGGTCGGCCAACCATCTCGGCAGGCGGGGGGCTTGGGTCCGTACCCGGCGCATCTGGTCATGGTCCCCGCGCGGACCCGGCTCGCGGGCCGGAACCGCCCAGCCGGCAGCGGTGGTCGCCACACCGGCGTCCCCCGGCCGGCGTGTCGTCGGTCCGGCAGGGCAGGATGTACGGCGAGGGGGTGGCGCATGGCTGGGCGGATCCGGGACGAGGACATCGCGCTGGTCCGGGAACGCACCTCGATCGGGGATGTGATCTCCGAGACGGTCACCCTGAAGTCCGCCGGCGGCGGCAACCTCAAGGGCCTGTGCCCGTTCCACGACGAGAAGAGTCCGTCGTTCAACGTCTCGCCGGCCCGCAACGTCTGGTACTGCTTCGGCTGCGGAGCCGGCGGCGACGCGATCAAGTTCCTGATGGACGCCGACCACCTCAGCTTCGTGGAGTCCGTCGAGCGGCTGGCCGGCCGCGCCGGCATCCAGCTGCGCTACATCGAGGACGACAGGGGCGCCCCGCGCCCCCGCCCGCAGCAGGGCCAACGGCAGCGCCTGGTCGCCGCGCACGCCGCCGCGGTCGAGTTCTACCGGGCGCAGCTCGGCACCGCCGGTGCCCGGCCGGCCCGGGAGTTCCTGGCCCGACGGGGCTTCGACCGGGCCGCCGCCGAACGCTACGGCTGCGGCTTCGCGCCCGACGGTTGGGACCTGCTCACCAAGCACCTGCGCCAGCAGGGCTTCACCCACCAGGAACTGGTCACCGCCGGGCTGTCCCGGGAGGCCCGCTCCGGCAGCCTGATCGACAGGTTCCGCCGCCGGCTGCTCTGGCCGATCCGCGACCTCGCCGGTGACGTGATCGGCTTCGGCGCGCGCAAACTCTTCGACGACGACGACGGCCCGAAGTACCTGAACACCCCCGAGACGCCGATCTACAAGAAGTCGCACGTGCTCTACGGCATCGACCAGGCCAAGCGGGACATCGCCAAGCAGGGGCGGGCGGTGATCGTCGAGGGTTACACCGACGTGATGGCCTGCCACCTGGCCGGGGTGACCACGGCGGTGGCGACCTGCGGCACCGCCTTCGCCGCGGACCACATCGCGGTCCTGCGTCGGCTGCTGTTCGACAGCGACGAGGTGGCCGGCGAGATCATCTTCACCTTCGACGGCGACGCCGCCGGTCAGAAGGCCGCGCTGCGCGCCTTCGAGGACGACCAGCGCTTCGTCGGGCGTACGTTCATCGCCGTCAGCCCGGACAACATGGACCCGTGCGACCTGCGACTGGCCAAGGGTGACCTGGCGGTGCGTGACCTGGTCGCCCGTCGCGAGCCGCTCGTCGACTTCGCGCTGCGACACGTGATCGGCCGCTTCGACCTGGACACCGTCGACGGCCGGGTCGAGGCGATGCGGCACGCCGCGCCCCTGGTCGCGCGACTCAAGGACCGGGAGAAGCGCCCGGAGTACGTCCGCAAGCTCGCCATGGACCTCGGCATGGAGATCGAGCCGGTGCAGCGGGCGGTGCTCGCCGCCGCCAACACCCCGCCGCCCGGCACCCGCGACGCCGCCCGGCCCGGCCCGGCTGCGCCCGAGCCGGCCGTGGACAGCCCGCAGTCGATGGTCGAGCGGGAGGCACTGAAGCTCGCCCTCCAGCAGCCGGTCCTGGCCGGGCCGATGTTCGACGCGGTCGAGGCCAGCGAGTACCGCCACCCGGTGCACGTCGCGGTGCGTACGGCCCTCGCGGCGGCCGGTGGTGCGGCGTCGGCGACCGGCGGCGCGGTCTGGATCGAGTCGGTCCGCGACGCCTGCGAGGACCTGGCCGCGGCGGCGCTGGTCGGTGAGTTGGCCGTGGAACCGCTGCGGATCGACGGCGAACCGGACCCACGCTACGTGTCGATCACGATGGCCCGGGTGCAGTTCGGGTCGGTGACCGCCCGCATCCGCGACCTCAAGTCACGGATCCAGCGGATCAACCCGGTCAACAACAAGGACGACTACTTCGCCGCCTTCGGTGAGCTGCTCTCCCTGGAGCAGCACGCCCGGGCGCTGCGCGAGCAGGCCGCGGGAGGCCTCTAGATGGGACTGTTCAGCCGCAAGCCGAAGCTGCCACCGGCCGACCGACCGCCGTTGACCGCCGACGAGCGGGTGCTGGCGTGGGCGGCGGCCGGCAACGGCGAGGGCGACGGCGTGGTGGTCGCCACCAACCTCGGGCTGTGGCTGCCCGGCCGAGGGCACCGGCTCGGCTGGCACACCATCCTCAAGGCGGTCTGGTCCGGTAGGGAGTTGACAGTCACCCCGGCCGAGCCCGTCGTCGAGCGGGACGGCTACGCGGTGGTCGCCGACGGCCGGCCGAGACATACCTCCTGCTCGACCCGGGCGAGCTGCCGCACCAGGTGCGGGCGCGGGTGACCCGCTCGGTCGCGTACACCCAGCACCACCCGGTGTCCGGCGGCGCGGCGCGCGTCGCGGCCCGCCGCGTGGCCGGGGTCGACGGTCTCACCTGGACGGTCCGACTCGACCCCGGCACCCCGACCGACGACGAGGCCCTGCTGGTCGAGACCGACCAGTTGGTCGGCGCGGCCCGCGCCGCCACCGCGCCGGCCGAGGGCTGACCGGCCGGGTCAGTTCGCGCCGAGATCCTCAAGCGCCTTCTGGGCGCCCCGATGCAACGGCACCGGCTCGGTTTTCCGGGCGGTCTCCAGCGAGATCCCCCGGGCCGCCGGGTTCGCGCGGGCCAGCGTGTCCCGCTTGTCGAACACCGTCCGGGTGATCGCGCACGCGACGTTGGCGTCCAGGTCCCTACGGACCAGCAACACATTGGGTACGACGATGGTCGGGGTGTCGGTCGCTGTCCGGTACGCGTCCCGGCTGATCGTCCCGGCCTGGTAGGCGGGGCTCAACGCGGTCATCTTCGGCAGCAGCGGCGCGATGTCGACGAACGTCACAGTGTCACCGGCGGTGGTGAACAGGTCGGTCAGACCACCGGTGGGCAGGCCACCGGACCAGAAGAACCCGTCGACGCTGCCGTCCTTGATGCCCTCGACCGTCTTGGTGAGGTCGAGTCGCTGCGCCCGGACGTCAGTGGCCGGGTCGAGGCCGGCGGCCTCCAGCAGCCGGTTCGCGATCACCTCGGTGCCGGACTTCGGGGAACCGGTGGAGATCCGTTTGCCGCGCATGCCGGCTACCGAGGTGATCCCTGCGTCCTTGCGGACCACTACCTGCGTGTAGTTGTCGTAGATCCGGGCCAGCGCCTGCACCGGCTGGGGTGCGGTGAAGCTGCCCCTGCCCTCGACCGCGTTGACCGCAGTGTCGAAGAGCGAGAACGCCACGTCGTACTGGCCGCTGACCAGCTGCTCGACGTTCTGCACCGAGGCGCCGGTCTCGGCGGCGGTGCCGGTGAGCTTGCCGCCGGTCGCCCCGGACAGCTGCCCGGCCAGGGCGTTGCCGACCACGTAGTAGACGCCTGTCGCGTTGCCGGTGGCGATGCCAACCCGGGTCTCCTTGGTGACCTCGCAGGTGACCTCGCTGGCCGTGTCGTCGGTGGCCGCCCCGCCCTGCTGACCTCCGCAGCCCGTGACGAGGGCGAGCACGCTCAGTCCCGCCGCCAGCCGTACGTCGATTCGTCTCACAGTTTCTCCTCCACGGGATTGGACGATTGTCGGGCGGCGGATCGGTTTCGCAGGAACACACCGGCCGCCGCCACGGTCGCCAGCGTCGCGCCGAGGGCGACCGGCACGGGTTCGAGCCAGAGCACTGTGACGCCGGCGAGGGCGCCGAGCACCCGCTCCGGGACGCCGGCCGGCCCCACGCCGGGCAGCCAACCACCGGCGGCGACGGCGAGCACCGCCACGCTGAGCGCGGTGACCACGGCGGCGAAGGCGATCCGCTGGACGCCGCCGATGCCGAGCAGGCCGAGCCCGGCCGGCGTGATGACGAAGGCGATCGGGGTCAGGTAGGCCGGCAGCGCGTACCGCAGGGTCTGCCACATGGTCGGCACCAGCCGACCGCCGGTGACCGCGGCGGCGGCCACCGCGGCGAGCGCGGTCGGTGGGGACACCTCGGACAGCACCGCGAAGTAGAAGACGAACATCGCCGCGGCGGGCGCGGTCACGCCCAGGTCGAGCAGGGCCGGGCCGACGATCACCCAGCCGATCACGAACGAGGCGGTGACCGGCACGGCCAGGCCCAGCAGGCTGAGGGCGACGGCGGCGAGCAGCGCCGTGAGCACCAGGACCAGCGTCGGGTCCGAGGTGGCCGCCTCCGCCCCGCCGATCAGCAGCGCCGCCGCCTGCGGCCCGAGGCCGGTCTTCGTGGTGGTCGCCGTGATGATGCCGGCGGCGGCGCAGACGGCGGTGACCGCCAGCACCCCGCGTACGCCGGTGACCAGCGCGGTCACCAGCCGGGCCGGGGTGAGCCGGTGCGCGCGATCCAGGTACGACAGGACGACGGTGAGGACGATGGCGAAGACGACCGCCCGCGTCGCGGAGACGCCCACCGCCAGGAACACGATGATCGCGACCAGCGAGGCGAAGTGGTAGCCGAACCGGCCCAGCAGCCGCCAGGGGGAGGTCACGTCGAGCGCGACCGGGCGTACCCCGGAACGGCGGGCGTCGATCTCCACGGCGAGCAGGATGCCCAGGTAGTAGAGCACCGTCGGCAGCGTCGCCCAGCCCAGCACCTGGAGGTACGAGACACCCAGGTACTCGGCGATGATGAACGCCGCCGCGCCCAGGGTGGGCGGGGAGAGGATCGCACCCACCCCGGCCGCGGCCAGCATGCCGCCGGCCCGTTCCGGGGGGTAGCCGGCGCGGCGCAGCAGCGGCCAGGTGACCGCGCCGATGCTCACCGTCGTCGCCGCGCCGGAGCCGGAGACGGTGCCGAGCAGGAAACCCGAGGCCACCGCCGTCCGACCGGCTGCGGTACGGGAGCGCCGGAACGCCGCTGCCGACAGCTCGACGAAGAACCGCCCGGCCCCGGAGAGCTCCAGCGCCGCGCCGTAGATGGTGAAGAGCACGATGTACGAGGCGGCCACGTCCAGCGGGGTGCCGTAGAAACCGCTGTCGGAGTTGTAGAACGCGTCCACCAGTTGGCTGAAGTCGAGCCCGGCGTGCGCGACCGGCCAGGACTGCGGCAACAACCCGCCGTAGTAGCCGTAACCGAGAAACAGCAGGCAGACCGCCGGCAGGATCCAGCCGGTGGTGCGCCGGCACGCCTCCAGCAGCAGGAGCAGCAGCACGGTGCCGAGCACCAGGTCCGTCGGCGCGAGCAGGCCCTGCCGGTCGAGGAAGGCGTTGTAGCCGCCGCCCCCCGTGCCGATCGGGAACGGCAGGACGGGATAGAGGCAGGCCGCCACGGTCAGCGCGGCCAGGACCCAGTCGGTGGCGGTGGGCCGGGTCGACCCGGTCAGCCGGGGGCGGCCGGTGCCGGTGCCCCTGTCGCCGCGTTGTCGCGGGATGGGCAGCCGGGCCCATCGCGGGAGGTCGGCCGGGTAGGCGAGGAAGACCAGTGGGAGCACGCCGGCCAGAAAGATGATCAGGTAATACTTGCTGCCCTGCGACAGCGGGCGGAACACCTGCCACAGGGCCAGCGCGCCGACCGCCACCGCCGCCACGCCGAGGAGCAGGCTCGCCGGTCCGGACAATGCCCGGCCGGGCTTCTCGTCCTCGAACTGGGCGGCCAGGTCCCGGGTCGCCAGCTCGGCCGGTCCGGTGGGCTGGTCGGGTCCTGCGGCCTTGACCGGTGCGGTCGGCTCGGCTGGTCCGGTCGGCTCGTCGGGTCCGGTGGGCTGGGCCGGTCCGGTGGGCTGGGCCGGTCCGGTGGGCTCGTCGGGTCGTGCGGCCTCGGCCGGTCCTGCTGCCTCGGCTGGTCCTGCTGCCTCGGCTGGTCCGGTGGGCTCGGCTGGTCCGGTGGGCTCGGCCGGCGGGCGTGGTCGGGGTGGCTCGTCGCCGAGGCTCGTGGTGGCTTCGTCGACGGCGCTCCTGGCAGGCCCGTCGGCGGGAGAGTTGGCTGGTCGGACGGGTGGCGACGAACCATCGGGCGCGCTGATGGGCGACACAAGGGGACGATACCTGTCGATTGGCGGGTACGGTGCGGCATTGATCGGCGTTTCGCTTCCGACCGCACGATCCTTGGGGCCGTACGGCTGGTCGGGTGGGCGCGTATTTGCGTGGAGGGGTGTCGGACCCGGCGGTTAGGGTCGGGCGGTGACTCCGGGGCGACCACTGATTCAGGCGCGCGGGCTGGTGAAGCGGTTCGGCGACTTCACCGCCGTGAACGGCATCGACGTCGAGGTGCAGTCGGGTGAGGCGTTCGGTTTTCTCGGGCCGAACGGCGCGGGCAAGTCCTCCACCATGCGGATGGTCGGCTGCATCTCGCCACCCAGCGGGGGCGAGCTGCGCATCCTGGGCATGGACCCGGTGGCCGACGGGTCGGCGATTCGGGCCCGCCTCGGGGTCTGCCCCCAACTGGACAATCTCGACCCGGAGCTGACCGTCCGGGAAAATCTGGTCGTCTACGCCCGCTACTTCGGCATCTCCCGCCGGGCCGCCCGGGACCGGGCCGCCGAGCTGCTCGACTTCGTCCAGCTCACCGAGCGGGCCGACAGCAAGGTGGAGCCGCTCTCCGGCGGGATGAAGCGTCGGCTGACCATCGCCCGCGCCCTGGTCAACGATCCGGAGATCGTGCTGCTCGACGAGCCGACCACCGGGCTCGACCCGCAGGCCCGGCACCTGGTGTGGGAGCGCCTGTTCCGGCTCAAGCAGCAGGGCGTCACGCTGGTGCTCACCACGCACTACATGGACGAGGCCGAGCAGCTCTGCGACCGGCTGGTGGTGATGGACGGGGGGCGGATCGTCGCCGAGGGCTCACCGCGGGCACTGATCGAGCGACACTCCACCCGCGAGGTGGTCGAGCTGCGGTTCGCCGCCGAGTCGCAGGAGCCGTTCGCCGGCAAGCTCGACGGGCTGGGGGAGCGGGTCGAGGTGCTGCCCGACCGGGTGCTGCTCTACGTGCCCGACGGCGACGCGGCGGTCACGCAGGTGGCCGCTCTGGGGTTGCAGCCGGCCAACGTGCTGGTGCGCCGCAGCAGCCTGGAGGACGTCTTCCTGCACCTGACCGGCCGCACCCTGGTCGACTGACCGAGGCTCGGCGGGTCAACTCGTAGATCTTGGACAGTTTCCGTCCTCTGCTGACGGAACTGTCAAGATCTGGTCAGGTCGTACGGGCCCTGGCCCAGGTGAGGAAGCGGTCGGTCAGCGGGTCGGCGTCGGTGAGGTCCCCGGTCGCCTCGTCGAGCAGCGTGGCAAGGTAGATGAGTAGACGGGTTCTCCCGGTATTCGCCGAGCAGTGCCAGGCGAGCCGGCGAGCAGGGCCACGCGGCGCCGCAGACCCGGCAGCGCCACGACGGGCGCGCCGCCACGTGCGGACGGTAGCGGGGCATCGAAGCCTCCCGTGGTGGTGAGCCGGCAGGGCGAGTCGTGCGGGTGGGTGGGAGCGCCCCGGATCGGGGGTCACGGGGCGCTCCCGGCCTGGTTCCGCCCGCCGTCCGATCCCGTGAGCGGTTCCGCTGCGTGACAGTCTGGTGACGACGCGACTACGGTGGGAGGTTCTGCACGCCGACGACCAGCGCGTACGGCGATCGGCCCGGCACGGTACGAAGATGTACGGAGGTTGTCCGTGGAGAGTTCGTCCATGCTGGAGCACTTCGCGGAGGAGTTGCGGCTGGCCCGGGCGACCAGTGGCCTGTCACAGGCGGCACTCGCCGAGGCGTTGAGCTATTCCGGCGCGCTGGTCGCCAAGGTGGAGACCTCCGAGCGCCGGCCGAGCCTCGACTTCGCCCGCCGTGTTCGCCGCCGACGGACGGTTCGAACGTATCCAACGGCGGATCAGCCGCGAGACCGTCGTGCCGTGGTTCCGCGACTGGGCCGGCATCGAGCAGGAGACCACTGCCCTGCGCTGGTTCGAGCCGCTGTGCGTGCCAGGTCTGTTGCAGACCGAGGGGTACGCCCGCGCACTGCTGACCGGTGGCGGGTTGTTCGCGCCTGACGAAGTCGAGCAACACGTGGCGACCAGGCTCGACCGGCAGGGACTACTCACCCGCGATCGACCACCGCTGATCTCTGCTGTCGTTGATGAGCACGTGCTGCGTCGCGACGTCGGTGGGCCAGAGGTGATGCGCGAACAGATTCAGCACCTCGTGAAACTCGGTTCGGTGTTCCCGAGGGTGCGAATCCAGGTCGTGCCAACCCTTGCCGGTGCCTACGCCGGCCTCGGGGGGCCCTTCGTGATCGCTACGTCGCCTCCGGGGGAGGACCTCGTCTACCTCGCTGGCCAGCGTCACGGCCAGGTTATCGACCGATCCGAGTACGTTCGCCAGATGGTCGAAGTGTGGGAGTCGATCCGGGGTGAGGCACTATCGCACGGACAGTCCCTCGACCTCATGGCGGAAGTGGCGGAGACATGTATCTGACCGGTGCCCGGTGGCGCAAGAGCATTCGTAGCGGCCCGGACGGTGGCAACTGTGTGGAGGTTGCCGACAACCTGCCGGGGCTGGTGGCCGTCCGCGACTCCAAGGATCCCGCCGGTCCGGCGCTGGTCTTCACGTCCGACGCGTGGCGCAGGTTCGTCGGGTCCGACTCCGTCCACCGGTAGGCGTCACCAGGCCGCCGCGCCGTCCCGACAGCCGCCGCCGTCGCTGCGGTCTGCTGATCGACTCGGCTTCCAGGAAGTCGGGGCTTCCCGCGGCGGTTGACACCCCGACTTCCTGGAAGCCGAGTCGAACACGACGTAAACGGGTCGCGGTCTGTCGTACCTGCGGGGTAGACAGGTCGTGGTCGGCACGGTGGGGTGGAGGCGGTCGCGGTGAGTGTGACGGGATCGGCGCGGTTGCCGTGGGTGCCGGCGTGGGCGGTGTTCGAGCACTACCTGGTCGGTCTGCGGCGCACCTGGCGGGCGGGGGTGTTCTCCTCGTTCCTGTTGCCGACGCTGACGGTGCTCGGCTTCGGGTTCGGCGTCGGGGCGTACATCGACCAGGGGGTCGGCGGGGTGCGTTACCTCGACTGGCTGGTGCCGGGGTTGATCGCCTCGACCGCGCTCCAGGTGACGGTGGGCGACTCGACCTGGCCGGTGTTCAGCAACTTCCAGTGGGTCAAGACCTACTTCGCGCAGAGCGCGTCGCCGTTGCGGGTGGGCGACATCCTGGCCGGGCACCTGGCCTTCGTGCTGTTCCGGGTGCTCACCACGATCGCGGCGTTCCTGCTGGTCACCGGGTTGTTCGGGGCGCTGCGGTCGCCGTGGGCGGTGGCCACCCTGCCGGTGGTGGCGCTGCTCGGGCTGGCCGCCGCCGCGCCGACCTTCGCGTTCGCCGCGTCGGTGTCCAGTGACAGCTGGCTCGCCATGCTGTTCCGGTTCGCGGTCATCCCGATGACCCTGTTCGCCGGGGTGTTCTTCCCGGTCGAGTCGCTGCCCGACGCGCTGCGCTGGCTGGCGTACGCGACGCCGCTGTGGCACGCGGTGGACCTGTGCCGCGCGGCCACGCTCGGTGTCGGCCCGCAGTGGTCGGCCGTCGGGCATCTGCTCTACCTGGCCGCCTGGGCGGTCGCCGGCTGGTTGCTGGCGCTGCACGCGTTTCGCCGCAAGCTCGTCGTCTAGCAAGCACACTCGTCGTCTCAGCGAGCACCCTGAAGGGGTTGTCGTGGTCACACTGATGCTGCCCCGGCTGGTCGACGTCTCCGCCGCGTCCCGGCGGTCGGCGTCGGTGGTCGAGCGCAACGTCGCGGCGCTGAAGTCGGTCTACTGGCTGCTGCTGCTCTCCGGCTTCGTGGAGCCGCTGCTCTACCTGCTCTCCATCGGGGTGGGCGTCGGCGCGCTGGTCGGCGACCTGCCGTTGCCCGACGGGCGGCTGGTCTCGTACGCCGAGTTCGTGGCTCCGGCGATGCTGGCCTCCTCGGCGATGACCGGGGCGCTCGCGGAGACCACGTTCAACTTCTTCGGCAAGATGAAGTACATGAAGCTGTACGACGGGGTGATCGCCACCCCGGTACGGCCGTTCGAGATCGCCGTGGGTGAGCTGGGTTGGGCGATGCTGCGGGGCAGCACCTACTCGGCGGCGTTCCTCGGGGTGATGGTCGCGCTGGAGCTGACCAGCGTCACCCGGGCGTTGACCGCGCTCCCGGCCGCGGTGCTGGTCGGGTTCGCGTTCGGGGCGATCGGCATGGGGATCTCCACCTTCATGCGCAGCTGGCAGGATTTCGACCTGATGGGCTCGGCGCAGTTCACCCTCTTCCTCTTCTCCGGCACGTTCGTGCCGGCGCAGGCCTATCCGACGGTGCTGCACTGGCTGGTCGAGATCACTCCGCTGTACCGGTCGGTGCATCTGATCCGTGGGGTCGCGCTGGGCGGCGACTGGTTCTGGCTGCTCGACGTGCTCTACCTGGTGGCGATGTTGGTGGTCGGTCTGCTGGTGGCCTCGCGCCGGATGGGCAGGTTGCTCTACAGGTAGGGGTTATCCGAGCCCGTCGACGGGGCATCTCCGGGGGTGACACCGCCGACGATGAGGAGGGGCGATGGCCTCGGACGAGTCTTCCGCCCAGCGGGAGCGTGAGCACGATCCCGCCAGTGCGCCGGTCGGGCCGGACGCCGGACCGGACAGCCCCACCGACCTGCCCGGCAGCGGCTGGAAGGCGGCGCTGCGCCGAACGATCACCGAATTCCAGGACGACAGCCTGACCGACTGGGCGGCGGCCCTGACCTACTACGGGGTGCTGTCCATCTTCCCCGGCCTGCTGGTGCTGATCTCCCTGCTCGGCCTGCTCGGCGAGAGCGCCACCGAGGGTGTCAAGGACACCGTCAACCAGGCGGTGCCAAACGACAGCATCAGGCAGATCATCGAGGGCGCGATCAATACCGCGGACAGGAACGGTGGCCTGGCCAGCATCGCGGCGATCGTCGGTCTGTTGGCCGCCTTCTGGTCCGCGTCCGGCTACGTCGGTGCGTTCATGCGTGCGTCCAACACCATCTACGACGTGCCGGAGGGGCGGCCGATCTGGAAGACGCTGCCGATCCGGGCCGGTGTGACAGCGGTGATCGGCGTGCTGCTGCTGGTCTGCGCGGTGATCGTGGTCTTCACCGGCCGCCTCGCCGAGTCGGTGGGCGATGTGATCGGGCTCGGCTCGACGGCGGTCGCGGTGTGGGACGTCGCCAAGTGGCCGGTGCTGCTGATCCTGGTCAGCCTGATGTTCGCGATCCTTTACTGGGCCTCGCCGAACGCGCGGCACGGCGGCTTCCGCTGGGTCAGCCCGGGCGGGGTGCTGGCCGTGGTGATCTGGCTGGTGATCTCCGGCCTGTTCGCGTTCTACGTGAGCAACTTCGGCTCGTACGACAAGACGTACGGGGCGCTGGCCGGGGTGATCATCTTCCTGGTCTGGCTCTGGCTGAGCAACATCGCGATCCTGCTCGGTGCCGAGTTCGACGCGGAGCTGGAGCGCAGCCGGGCGATCTCGGCCGGGCACCCGGTGGACGACGAGCCGTACGTCGAGCTGCGCGACGACCGCAAGCTCCGCAAGAAGCGAAACTCCGCCGCTCGCCGCTGACCTCCCGGAGCAGTCGCCCCGCCACCGAAGATCGGCTGGCGGGGCGATTTCGTGTTCGTCGATAGAACTGCACGCGAGGGCTCGCGGGCAGTCCGTGATCCTTTCCTTGATCGACTAGTAGCTTTTGTTCTTTCGGACAAAAGTTGGTCTCGGAACGGTTGAAGCTCTGGACAGGCGGCGTGGAACGCTCCTACTGTGTCGGACACAACACATCGGCATTGCGTCGATGTGAACGATGCCAATTCAGAGGGGGCTCCCCGGTGCGGACGGTCGACCCCCTGCACGTGCGACTGTTGCGGTTGCTCCGCGACGAGGGCGCCGTGTCCCGGGCCGAGCTGGGCGATCGTCTCCAGATGCCGCGTCCGCGCATGCTGGCCGAGCTGGATCGTCTGGTCGCGCTGGGGTATGT
Organism: Micromonospora tarensis; assembly: GCF_016803395.1. Classification (GTDB taxonomy): domain Bacteria; phylum Actinomycetota; class Actinomycetes; order Mycobacteriales; family Micromonosporaceae; genus Micromonospora; species Micromonospora tarensis. The sequence goes on from NZ_JAEVHL010000052.1 coordinate 22,780, forward strand.
CGCCGAGGCGGGGCTCGCCGCGTCCCGGGGTGGTCGACGCTCCACGCTCGTCGAGCTGAACCCGCAGCTCCGCTTCGCCGCCGTCGACCTGGGCGCCAGCTCGATGGACGTCGAGGTGGTCAACGGACGGCTCGAACCGGTCGCGCACTACGCCGAGGCCGCCGACATCCGCAACGGACCGAAGGTGACCCTGCAACGGGTCAACGAGTTGCTGCACAAGGCCCGCGTCGACGGCGCGTACGAGCGACTGGACGCGGTCGGCATCGGTGTGCCCGGGCCGGTCAGCTTCCGCGACGGCGTCCCGGTCTCGCCACCGATCATGCCGGGCTGGGACCGGTTCCCGGTGCGCGAGCTGCTCAGCCGGGAGCACGGCTGCCCGGCGGTGGTCGACAACGACGTCAACATCATGGCGATCGGTGAGCGGCACGGCGGGGTGGCCCACTCGGTGGACGACTTCCTCTTCGTGAAGATCGGCACCGGCATCGGCTGCGGCATCTACCTCACCGGCGAGGTCTACCGGGGCACCGACGGCTGCGCCGGCGACATCGGCCACATCCAGGTCGACTCGCACGGTCCGATGTGCTCCTGCGGCAACGTCGGTTGCCTGGAGGCGCTGTTCAGCGGCGCCGCGCTGGCCAAGGACGCGCTCGCCGCCGCTCGCAGCGGGGTGTCGCCGGCGCTGGCCGAGCGGCTGGCCCTGCGCGGCGTGGTGACCGCCCAGGACGTCGCCGAGGGCGCCGTCGAGGGTGACGTGAGCTGCATCCAACTGATCCGGGACGGCGGACGGCGGGTCGGCGGAGTGCTCGCCGGCCTGGTCAGCTTCACCAACCCGTCGATGATCGTGATCGGCGGCGGGCTGGCCCAGCTCGGGCACATCCTGCTCGCCGAGATCCGCAGTGTGGTCTACCGCCGGTCGCTGCCGCTGGCCACCGGCAACCTGCCCGTCGTGCTGTCCGAACTCGGTGGTCGGGCCGGTGTCGCCGGCGCCGCCGTGCTCGCCAGTGACGTCGCCTTCGGGGAGGCTTCGTGAGCGCGAGGAGTGAGCCGGGTTTGCGAGCCCCGCAGTCGCGAACACGAGAAGGCACTGTGACGTCACCGACGCCAGCCGGGGCCGTCGTGCGGCTGACCGAAACCCGTCGTGAGCGAGGAGGAGACTGTGGCTCTGCCCGAGGATGACCCCGCCACCGCGTCGGCCGAGGCCGCCGCCGAGGCGCCGCTGGTCGAGGCTCCGGCCGACACCGTCGCGGGCGAGGTGGTCCTGCGCCTCACCGACCTGGTCAAGACCTTCCCCGGCGTACGCGCACTGGACGGCGTGCAGCTGGAGGTGCGTGCCGGCGAGGTGCACTGCCTGCTCGGGCAGAACGGCGCCGGCAAGTCCACCCTGATCAAGGTGCTCGCCGGGGTGCACCAACCGGACTCCGGGCTGGTGGAGTGGCGCGGCGAGCCGATCAGCTTCGCCAACCCGCAGGCCGCGATGCGCGCCGGTATCGCCACGATCTACCAGGAGCTGGATCTCGTCGAGGATCTCTCGGTCGCGGAGAACGCCTTCCTCGGTCACGAATACCGCCGCTTCGGGTTCATCCGGCGCGGCAGCATGGCGCGGCACACCCGGCAGATCCTCGGTCGGCTCGGCCACGGCGAGATCCCGCCCGGGCGGATGGTCCGGTCGTTGCCAGCGGCCGGTAAGCAGATCGTCAGCATGGCCCGTGCGCTGTCGCACGAGGCGCGACTGATCATCATGGACGAGCCGAGCGCGGTGCTGGCCCACGACGAGGTCGGCAACCTGTTCCGGATCATCCGGGAGCTGACCGCGCAGGGCATCGCCGTCATCTACATCTCCCACCGGCTGGAGGAGATCCGCGAGATCGGCGACCGGGTCACCGTACTCAAGGACGGCCGGACCACGGCGGCCAACCTGCCGGCGCGCGACACTCCGACCCGCGACCTGGTCAGCCGGATGACCGGCCGGACCATCGAGTACGTCTTCCCGGACCACCCCACCGACGACACCGCGGGCGCCGAGCTGCTCCAGGTGGAGGGGCTGACCCGCACCGGCGAGTTCGCCGACGTCTCGCTGACCGTGCGGGCCGGGGAGATCGTCGGCATCGCCGGCCTGGTCGGCTCCGGCCGGTCCGAGCTGCTGGAGACCATCTACGGCGCCCGGCTGGCGGAGGCCGGCACGGTGCGGATGGACGGCAAGGTGCTGCGCCCCGGCGTCGGCGCGGCGGTGCGGGCCGGGATGGGCATGGCCCCGGAGGAGCGCAAGAGTCAGGCGCTGCTGCTCGGTGAGCCGATCTACCGCAACGTCACGCTGGCCACCTTCGGCCGGTACGCGCGGCTCGGCTTCACCGACGCCGCCAAGGAACGCGCGGAGGCGGACCGGATCGCCGAGACCCTGGAGCTGCGGCCCCGGGACGTCGACCGGCCGGTACGCACCCTGTCCGGCGGCAACCAGCAGAAGGTGGTGGTCGGGCGCTGGCTGCTCGGCGGCACCAAGTTGTTGCTGCTCGACGAGCCCACCCGGGGTGTGGACGTGGGCGCGCGGGCTGAGCTTTACCAAGTCATCCGCTCGTTGGCCGCCCAGGGCGTCGGGGTGCTGCTGGTCTCCAGCGAGGTGCCCGAGGTGCTCGGTCTGGCCGACCGGGTGCTGGTGATGCGGGAAGGGCGGGTCGTCCGCGAGGCCGCGGCCGGCGAACTCGACGAGAACACTGTGCTTGACCTCGTGATGGCGGGGTCCTTGATGGAAGGCGCACCGGCATGAGCGACGCGACTCCCACTCCCACCGCGACACCGGAGCGCCCGCAGCTTCCGGCGCAGTCGCCGCCGGTGGACCCGGCGGAGACGGCGGTGGCCGGCGACAAGGCTGCGGGCGCGGGCCGGCTCTCCTGGTGGCGGGGTGACGGCGGCGACGGCGCGAAGCGCAACCTCGGCCTGATCGGGGTGCTCGCCGCGCTCATCGTGGTCGGCGCGATCACCAAGCCCGACCTGTACGGCGACCCGAACTGGGTCTGGAACAACGTCCTGGCCATCCTCCAGCTCGCCTCGGTCGTCGGCGTGGTCACCGTCGGGATGACCTTCGTGATCATCGGCGGCGGCATCGACCTGTCGGTCGGGGCGATCGTCGCGCTGGCCGGTGTCTGGTGCACCACGGTGGCCACCCAGAACTACGGCGCCGGCGGCATGATCTTCACCGCTCTGCTGGTCGGCATCTGCGTCGGCCTGGTCAACGGCGTGCTCATCTCGTACGGCCGGTTGGTGCCGTTCATCGCGACGCTCGCGATGCTGGTGGCCGCCCGTGGGCTCGCGGCGTCCATCTCCAACAAGCAGACCCAGGTGTCGAGCAGCACCTTCATCAACGACATCGCCGCCCGCAAGGTGCTGGGGATTCCGATCCTCGTCTACATCCTCGGCGCGGTGGTGGTGGCCGGCTGGGTCCTGCTCAACCGGACGACCTTCGGCCGCCGGACCATCGCCGTCGGCGGTAACCCGGAGGCGGCGCGGCTGGCCGGTATCAACGTCCGCCGGCACACCATGCTGCTCTACGCGCTCTCCGGGCTCTGCTGCGGCATCGCCGCCATCATGCTCACCTCGCAGGCGACCTCGGCGCAGGCGGCGATGGCCAACCTGTACGAGCTGGACGCGATCGCCGCCGCGATCATCGGCGGGACGCTGCTCAGCGGTGGTCGGGGCACGATCGTCGGCTCGCTGCTCGGCGTCATCATCTTCGCCACGATCACGAACCTCTTCGCCATCAACGGCCTCTCCATCGAGGCGCAGAACATGGTCAAGGGCGGCATCATCGTCGCCGCCGTCCTGATCCAGCAGTTCCAGTTCAAGTCCGTCACTCGGCTCCTCGCGCGGAACAGGGTCACCACCGCAACCTGACGCACCGCACCGTTGTCCCTGGCCACGTCGCGCGATGCCGACGGTGGCCGGGCCTCGCACACCCTCATCAACAAATAATCCGCTCCCAGGAGGTCGTTCATGACCCAGCACAGTCGCGACCTGTCGCGCCGCCGGTTGCTCTTCGGTGGAGCCGCAGTGGGCGCCGCCACCCTGCTCACCGCCTGCACCAGCAACGAGACGCCGGCGGCGAGCACCCAGACCAAGGCCGCCGGAAACAGCGAAGGCAACAACGCCCCGGGTAAGAAGGTCGTCATCGGCTTCTCCGCCCCGGCCGCCGACCACGGCTGGATGGGTGCGATCCACGCCAACGCCAAGGCCCAGGCCGCGGCGTACTCGGACGTGGAGTTCAAGGAGGTCGACGGTGGGTCGAACTCCGAGGCCCAGCGCTCCACCCTCGGCACGCTGATCGCCCAGAAGCCGGACATCATCGTCGTGCTGCCGCACGACGGCAAGGAGGTCAACGCCGTTGCCCTTCAGGCGATGCAGGCGGGCATCCCGATCGTGAACCTCGACCGGGCCTTTCCGGACGCGCTGGCCTCGCGGCTGGTCATCAAGGGTGACAACTACGGCATGGGCGTCTCGGCCGGGCACTACATCGGCAGGCAGCTCAAGGACAAGGGCGTCGCCAACCCGATCATCGGTGAGATCGCCGGCCTGGAGATCCCGCTGACCGTCGAGCGCAGCGCCGGCTTCGCGGCGGCCCTGGCTACCTACGGGTTCAAGGTGAACAACCGCCGGTCGGCCGAGTTCACCTCGGACAGCGGCCAGCGTGAGGCGGCCCAGCTGCTCCAGGCGCTGCCGAAGATCGACGCGATCTGGAACCACGACGACGACCAGGGCATCGGCGTGCTCGCCGCCGTCAAGCAGGCCAACCGGTCGGAGTTCTTCATGGTCGGCGGCGCGGGCTCCAAGCTCGCCATCGAAGCGATCAAGGCCGACAACACCGTGCTCAAGGCGACTGTCACCTACAACCCGTCGATGGCCTCCTCGGCGGTCTCGCTCGCGCGGCTCATCGCGCAGGGTCGGGGCCTGGGCGACCTGACGGAGCTGCAGGTGCCCAAGGAAGTGACGCTGGCCTCCGAGACGATCACCAAGGAGAACGCGAGCAGCTACGACAAGCTCGGGTTCTGACATACCGGGGGGAGACCCACCTTGTCCACGACAGACAAAGAACTGCGGATCGGCATGGTCGGCTACGCGTTCATGGGCGCCGCGCACTCGCAGGCGTGGCGCACCGTGAACCGCGTGTTCGACCTGCCGGCGCGGGCCCGGATGGCGCTGATCTGCGGCCGGGACAGCGCGAAGGTGGCCGATGCCGCCGACACGCTCGGCTGGGACGCGTACACCACGGACTGGCGTGATCTGATCAACCGGGACGACATCGACGTGGTCGATATCTGCACCCCGGGCGACAGCCACGCCGAGATCGCCCTCGCCGCGTTGGCCGCCGGCAAGCACGTGCTGTGCGAGAAGCCGCTGGCCAACACGGTGGAGGAGGCTCGGGCGATGACCGCCGCGGCGGACGTCGCCCGGGCCGCCGGAGTGCGGTCGATGTGCGGGTTCAACTACCGCCGGGTCCCCGCGGTCACGATGATGCGCCAGTTGGTCGCCGACGGACGACTCGGGGTGATTCGACACGTCCGTGCGACGTACCTCCAGGATTGGATCGTGGACCCGCAGTTCCCGCTGGTCTGGCGGTTGCAGAAGGACAGGGCGGGCTCCGGCGCGCTCGGCGACATCGGTGCGCACATCATCGATCTGACCCAGTTCGTCACCGGCCAGCGGATCAGCGGGGTCAGCGCGGTCACCGAGACGTTCGTCAAGGAGCGGCCGTTGCCGGCCGAGTCGAGCGGTCTGGCGGCCACTGTGGACGGCGGCACGGCGCCCACCGGCCCGGTCACCGTCGACGACGCCGCGGTCTTCGTGGCCCGGCTCGACGGTGGCGCGCTGGCCACGTACGAGGCGAGCCGGTTCGCCACCGGCCGGAAGAACGGTCTGCGCGTCGAGATCAACGGCTCGCTGGGCAGCGTGGTCTTCGACCTGGAGCGGCTCAACGAGCTGGAGTTCTACGACGCCACCCGGCCGGCTGCCGAGCAGGGTTTCAGCCGCATCCTGGTGACCGAGGGCGAGCACCCGTACATGTCGGCGTGGTGGCCGCCGGGCCACATCATCGGCTACGAGCACTCGTTCACGCACGAGATGCGCGACTTCATCGAGGCGGTCGCCACCGGTGCCGACCCGACTCCGTCCTTCGCCGACGCGTTGCAGGTCCAGCTGGTGCTGACGCGGTGGCCCGGTCGGCGGAACTCGGTTCCTCCTGGGCCGAGGTGGAGCCGGCGCTGACCGCGGCGGTCGCCTGACCATTGATCATCCGCGACGGCGGTGTCCGCACCGCCGTCGCCCGACCGGCTTTCCGGAGCCGACCGGCGAGGGACCAGCCGCGGATTGCGCCCCGCGGTTGGGACAGAGGTCGGCGTCGGAGAGCGTGCAGCCGGGCCGTACGGCCCGGTGGCGCACGAGCAGGACGGTCGTCCGGTGCGTCCGGACCGGGATTCCCCGGCCGCACCGGAGGACCGCCACCACTGGTGGAGATTCGAAGGACCTGATGGCACCGCTCGCCGTGGCGCGGTGGCCTGAGACGTCCGGCCGGGGTACGCCCCGGCTGGTCGGATGCGGGGGAGGCAGGGTCGAGACGCCGACCCGACCCTGCCTACCAGCCCCGTCTGCCCGTACCCGTGCCGGGGATCGGTCCGACGTCGTCGCCGCCGACGCCGACGTCGGAAACCGGTGCCGTTCCGGTGCGGGCGGGTGGACGGGGCCCATCCGTTCCAGGCCGTAGCTTTCCGAAAATTATTCTGATATTCCTATATTTAGCAGTACCGACGGTTCCTCCTGGATGGGAAGGAGCACCATGCGAACAGGTGTCTGGCTGGTAGGAGCGCGCGGTTCCGTCGCGACCACCAGCATCGTCGGGGGGCTCGCGCTGCGAGCCGGCCTGGCCGGGCCCACCGGCTGCGTCACCGAGCTGCCCGAGCTGCGCGGTCCCGCTCTGCCGGCCTTCGCCGACCTGGTCTTCGGCGGGCACGACCTGGCCACCACCCCGCTGTGCAAACGCGCCGAGACGCTGGCCGACGCCGGTGTCATCCCCTGGCGGTTGGTCGCCGCGCTCCGCGACGAGCTGGGCACTGTCGAGCAGGAGCTGCGGCCGGCGCCGACCGGCGCCAGCCAGGCCGACCGGGCCGCCGCCGTGGTCCGCGACCTCACCAGCTTCCGCGAGCGGCACGAGCTGGACCGGGTGGTGGTGGTCAACGTCTCCGCCACCGAGCCGGCCCCTCGACCGCACCCGGGGCACACCGACCCGATCGCACTGCGCGCCGCCCTCGACGGGCCGGACGAGGTGCTGCCGGTCAGCTCCCTCTACGGCTACGCCGCGCTGCTGGCCGGCTGCCCGTACGTCGACTTCACCCCGTCCACCGGGCTGCGCCTGCCGGCGCTGGCCGCGCTGGCCGAGGAGGCCCACCTGCCGTACGCCGGGCACGACGGCAAGACCGGGGAGACACTGGTCAAGTCGGTGCTCGCGCCGATGTTCGCGATGCGCAACCTGGCCGTCGGCTCGTGGTCCGGGGTCAACCTGCTCGGCGGTGGCGACGGCGCCACCCTCGCCGACCCGGCCGCGAACGCGGCAAAGGTGCAGAGCAAGCAGCGGGTGCTCGGCGAGACGCTTGGCTACGTCCCGCAGGGCGGCACCCGGATCGAGTACGTGGAGGAGCTGGGCGACTTCAAGACCGCCTGGGATCTGATCACCTTCACCGGCTTTCTCGGCACCGGCATGCGGATGGAGTTCACCTGGCACGGCTGCGACTCCGCGCTGGCCGCGCCGCTGGTGCTCGACCTGGCCCGGCTCACCGCCGCCGCGCACGCCGCCGGGCGGGTGGGGCCCCTGGCCGACCTGGGCTTCTTCTTCAAGGACCCGCTGGGCACGCCCACCCACTCGCTGGGCGAGCAGTGGGCCCGGCTGACCGCGTTCGCCCGGCAACTACACGGCGGGGACGGTACCCATGACAACGTTGGCTGACCTCGCCGAGCTGGTCCGGGCACCGGCCGCGCTCTCCGTCCCCGGCGACGTGATCGCCGGGGCGGCGGCGGCCGGCGCGTTGGGTCCCCGTACGCCCGGCCTGGCCGGTGCCTCGGTGCTGCTCTACTGGGCCGGCATGGCCGCCAACGACTGGTCCGACCGGCGGCTGGACGCCGTGGAGCGGCCCGAGCGGCCGATCCCCAGCGGGCGGATCACC
>NZ_JAEVHL010000053.1 GCF_016803395.1 Micromonospora tarensis
CTGGCGGTTGGTGCCGGGTTCGCTGGGCAGCCGGCTGCTCTCCCGGGACCTCGCCGCCGTGCTCGCCGCCCGCATCGACGCGCTGCCGCCGGACGCCGCTCGGTGCTGCGGGACGCCGCGGTCATCGGCGACACGGTCCCGAGCGGGGCCCTGGAGGCGATGCGTGACCAGCGCTCGGGCCGCGATGGCCGGCCGTCGGCGGTGATCGCTGTGGAACTTGAGCGGGCTGTGGAGGAGCTGCTGCAACGTCGGATGTTGCACCGCTCCCGGACCGGTTACTCGTTCGCGACCCCGCTGATGCGGGAGGCCGCGTACGCCGGGGTGAGCAAGGCGGAGCTGGCCGAGCGGCACGCCGCCCTGGCCCGCTGGGCGGCGCCGGCGGACGAGACCGCGTCCAGCGCGGTGGGTGGGTTCACCGACGAGGCCCGGGACGACTTCGTGGCCACCCACGTCGAGCGGGCCGCCACCCTCGCCGACGCGGTGAAGCTGCGCCCGGACGCGCCGGCCCGGACGGTGGTTCCGCTGGGCGTCGCCGCGCTCGGTCGGGCCGCCCGCCGGGCACTGTCCGCGGGTGAGCCGGTGCTGGCCGTCGAGTACGCCGAGCGCGCCACCGAGCTGGCCCGCGACGGGGTGCCGGCGGCTGACCGGGTGGTGCACGCCCGGGCGTTGCTCCAGGTCGGTCGGGTCGCCGACGCGTTGGCGTACGCCGAGAAGATCGCCGCGAACGCGGGGGGCGGTGCCACCCGGGCCGCCGCGCTGCTGCTGGCGGGGCAGGCCCAGGAGACCCTCGGCGATCAGGGCCGGGCGGTGACCGCCTGGCAGGAGGCGTTGCAGGTGGCCACGGAAGGCCAGCTGCCGGTGCAGCGTGCCACGGCGATGCGCCGGCTCGGCATGGCCGACTTCGTGGCCGGGCGGCTCAGTCAGGCGAGCAGCCGGCTGGCCGCCGCGTACCAGGTCAGCCTCGGCGCGCAGGACCGGCGCGGGCAGGCCTGGTCGCTACAGAACCTGGCCTGGGTGACCACCACCCGGGGTGACTTCGCCGGCACCGACGCGGTGCTCGGCCGGGCCGCCCGGCTCTTCGCCGAGCTGAAGGACCCGTACGGGCGGGCCTGGCTGCGTGGCACCACGGCGTTCGCCCGGCTGCTCGCCGGCCGGCTGCGCGAGGCGTGTCGGATGGCGCAGGTGTTCCTGCCCTTCGGTGAGCGGGTCGGCGAGGCGTGGGCGGTCGGTACGTTGCGCGCGGTGGCGGCGTTCGCCACCGCCGAGCTGGGTGACCTGGCCGAGGCGGACCGGGAGGCCCGCCGGGCGTACCGGGAGTTCGCCGCGGTCTCCGACGACTGGGGGCGTGGATTCGCCCTGGTGGTGCGGGCCGTGGTGGCGCGTGGGCTGGGCGAGCCGGAGCACGCGGCGGACCTGCTCACCGACGCCCTGGCGTACGCGGAGCGGACCTCGCACCCGCTGCTCACCGGGATGGCCGGCACGCTGCGGGGTTTCGTCGCGCTGGACATGGGTGACTGCGAGACGGCCGAGCAGGTCGCGCGCACCGTGTTGACCACGGTGGAACCGCACAACCCGCAGGCCCCGGCGCAGGTGGCACCTCGGGTGCTGCTGGCGACGGCTCGGCTGGCCGCCGGCGATTCGGCGACCGCGGTGGGGCTGCTCGCCCCGGTGGCCACGGCCGCGGCGAACGCGCCCTCGCTGCTCTTCTCCCGTCGCCAGACGATGGCCCAGTACGCTGCGGCGCTGCTCGCGCACGGCCAGCGGGAGCAGGCGTTGGACTGGGCCCGGCGGGCGGCCACCGCCCCGGCCGAGGACGTGCGCAGCCAGGTGATCGCGGCCAGTGTGCTGGCCGAGGCGCTGGCCGCCTGTGGGTACCCGAGCGAGGCGCTGTCCTGCGCGGAGGAGGCGGTCCGCCTGGCGTACGCGACCGAGCAGCGCAGCGAACGTGCCGCCGCCGACGCCCTGCGCGCCCGCCTGACCCCCAGCCTCTCCTCTCGTTGATCAAGAGGTTCGGGTCGAAATCCGGTTTCCGGTGACCGCAACCTCCTGATCGAGCCGGTGCGGGGATGGGGGCAGGTTTTGGCGGTTTTGGGGATGTGGTGGGTGGGGTGAGGGGCTAGCGTGTCACCACCGTGTGCCGGTCCACAGTGGTGACCGTCGCCGTGCCTGGGGAGGCCTCTCATGAAGCTGCCGCGATCCATCGCGGGCTGGACCATCGCGGTCTTCGGCGTACTGGCGTTGGTGATGGGCGCGGTCGGGCTGCTCTGGCCGGAGGCGCAGCTGCGGATGCTCGGCTTCGAGGTGCCGGCGACGAGGGCGGTCGGTGACCACACCGGGACGTTCCTGCTGGCGTCCTCGATGGCGGCCTTCAACATGGGCGTCTACTACCTGCTCGCCACGGTCACCGAGTGGCGGTCGTTCTACCGGTTCACTGTGGTCTTCCGGCTGGTCACGTTCACCGTGTTCACCATCGCGGTGCTCGCCGACATCGCGCCCGACCGGTTCTTCGGGGTGGCGGCCTGGGAGGGGCTGGGGGCGGTGGCCACCGCCGTCGGTCTGCGACTGGATGCTCGCCGGGGCACGTCGGCCGGCGGAGTCGCGTCGTCCGACGGTGCCGGGACGGCCGCTGACGCCGAGGAGGGTACCGGCCCCGCCGGCACCGCTTCGGCGGACGCGGTGCGCTGAGCCATCGGTCGGGTTGGGTATTTTCGAGCGGTGACCGAGACCCCGACCGGCGGCCCGCCAGTGCCGATCGTGCCCGGCCTGACCGATTTGCGGGTCTTTGCCCGAGGTGGCTACGCGACCGTCTACCAGGCCACCCAGATCTCCGTGGGTCGGGAGGTCGCGGTGAAGGTGGAGAACCGGACGCTGGACAGCGAGCGGGATCAGGCCCGCTTCCTACGCGAGGCGCGGGCTGCCGGCCGGATGTCGTCGCACCCGCACGTGGTGGACCTCTTCGACGTCGGGGTCACCGTCGACCAGCACCCCTACCTGATCATGGAACTCTGCGACGGCTCGTACGCCGAACGCATGCGCAGCTCGCCGCTGGGCCCGGTGGAGGCCCGCGACCTCGGCATGAAGATCGCGGACGCGCTGGCCCACTCGCACGCCGCCGGGGTGCTGCACCGCGACGTCAAGCCAGCCAACATCCTCCACTCGCCCTTCAACTCGGCGGTGCTCGCCGACTTCGGGCTGGCCGTCCTCGCCGAGCACCGGGACGCCTCGGTCACCCTTGAGGTGCTCACCCCGGCGTACGCGCCGCCGGAGATGTTCAGCCACAGCCCGCCCTCACCGGCCGTCGACGTGTACGCGCTCTGCGCCACCCTCTACGCGGTGATGCACGGCCGGCCGCCGCGTTGGCAGTCCGAGCGCAACCCCAGCCTGGTCACCGTGCTGGAGATGTTCAACCAGCCGCTCCCCGGCCTGCCCGGCGTGCCGGACGAGCTGATCGACGTGCTGCGCGCCGGCATGGCGAACGACCCGACCGCGCGCCCCTCCGCGCTGGAGTTGCACGACCTGCTCGCCAACCTGCCACTCGGCTCGCCGCCGGCACCGGTCAGCGGCCCCCCGATCGGCGGTGGCGGGACGGTCGCCGGCCCGTACCCGGCCAGCCAGCCGGTGCCCCGACCGCCCATCGAGGACACCCAGCGAGCGGTCCCCGCCGGCCGGCGCTGGCGGCGTTGGCTCTTCGGCGGCGCCGGGGTGCTGGCGCTCGCCGCCTCCGCGACCGCCGGTGCCTGGGTCGCCGACCGGGCCCCGCCGCCGAGCCCGAACCCGTCGGTCACCCAGATCGCCGCACCGGCGACCGGCCCGCTGCCCGGCTGCGCCACCGGGACCGGTATGCCCACCGCCCTGCCCGAGGGCGCCCACTGCCTGCCCGAGCTGGAATGTTTCGGCCCGGTGCGGATCCGCGGCAGCCGCGCCGAGGCGGCCCGGCTGTCCTGCGCCGGCCGACACACCTGGGAGACGTACGCCGAGGGCATCCTGCCGGTGTCGCTGGTTGGCGCCGACTACGACGAGGTGGTCGCCGCTGAGCCGGTGCGGCAGGTGTGCAGCGCCACGACGTTCCGGCTGACCACCGGGATCGCCGAGGCGACCGGCTGGCACCTGGAGGTGCTACCACCGGTTGACGGCAGCATCGACCGGACCTACCGCTGTCTGGCGGGGCGGGGCGTGGACGCGCTCACCGCTCCCACGCTCACCGGCCGCTGAGGCCGTTCGTTCCGCGCCGCCGGTCACGCACCGCACGCAAGGCGTCCCGGCTGTCCAGCGCCTCCAGGGTGTCCGCGTCGATCCCGTACGGCATCAACTCGGGCGGCCCGACGGTCGTCGACCGGTCCACCGGCTCCTGGTTGCCGACCTGACGAGCGGCGGAGACGGCGACGCCGGCGACCATGGTCAGCAGCACGCAGAGCAGCGCGAGGGCCACCCCGAGAAGATCCTGCCGCCGCCACACGACCAGCATGACCAGCGGCGCGAGGGCTCCGAGCGCCGCGAGCACCGCTACCGTCCGGGCATTGGATCTGGGCAATCGACTCACCCGTCCAGCATGTCGCCGCGGGGCCGGGTGTCAACCGCAGAGCCGACCGGCGCGCCGATCCGTGCTGATCGATTGGCCTGCGTGGAGTGGCCGATCGGTGCGCCACGGACTGGACCGGAACGGCTACTCTCGGTGTCCCGCAGGCCGTTTCGTCAGCGAGGTCGCCAATGAACGTACACAGTTCCCAGTCCCGGCTCCGCTCGGTCGCGACGACGCTGGCGGTCGCCCTGACCCTCACTCTGGCCGCGGCCGCCGGGTGCGACAGCCGGCAGCAACCGGACCTGCCGTCCGTGCAGGAGAAGCTGCGCGAATCGCACATCTACGGTCTGTCGAAGCTGCGCATCGGTGTCGCCACCAACGAGCCGCTGATGGGCGAGTTGCGCAACGGTCAGCACGTCGGCTTCGACGTCGAGATCGGCCGGTACGTCGCCGCCTCCCTCGGCTTCGAGGGGGACCAGCGGTTGGAGTTCGTCTCGGTGGCCACCGAGGACCGGATCCCGGCGCTCCAGGGCGGCACCGTCGACCTGGTGGTGTCCAGCTTCTCGATGACCGAGGAGCGCAAGAAGCTGGTCAGCTTCGCCGGCCCGTACTTCGTCACCACCCAGGAGGTGATGGTGGCGGCGCGGCTCAAGGACCGGATCCGCACCATCGAGGACCTGCGTGACCCGGCCTACCGGGTGTGCACCAGCGGCGGTTCCACCACCGAGGCCGAGTTGGAGAAGCACCAGGTCAAGACGTTCGTGGTCAAGGACGTCGGCGACTGCGTCGAGGGCATCCGGAAGGGCCGGTACGACGCGGTCAGCTCCGACGAGTCGATCCTCGCCGGATTCCTGGCCAGCTTCCCCAAGGATTTCGAGATCGTGGACATGCCGTTCGGCACCAGCGAACTGCTCGGCATCGGCGTGCCGATCGGCGACCCGGCGTTGCGCGACCTGGTCGCGTTCTTCCTGCAGAAGAGCTACGAGCAGGGCCGGGACGGCGACGCGAGCCCGTGGCAGACCGCGTACAACCGGACCCTGGGCCCGTGGCTGAAGGCCGAGAAGCGCCAACCGCAGCCGCTGGAGGTGCCGAAGCTTGTCGACTTCGACGACAAGGCGCCGTCGAAGTGAGCGCGGCCCCGACCGCGACCGGCGGCGACGGGCCGGTCCCGCCACCCCGGACGTCCGCGCCAGCCGACGAGACCGGCCCGCCGACCGCCTCGCCGAACGTGGTGGACGACGTCGACTGGCCGGCCGGTGTGCCGGTCGCCGAACCCGCCGAGCCGGTCCTCGCCGACGTCCAGCCCGGGCGGGTCCGCTGGGACCCGGCGGAGCGGCGGGCCCGGGCCAGCCAGTCGTTCTGGACGGCCGTGGTGGGCGTACCGGCGATCTTCTCGGTGCTCCGCCTCGGCGTGGAGGCCGGCGGGGAACTTCAGACCACGTTGCTGCTGGTGGCCAACGTCGGGCCGGTCAACCTGCTCGCCGGCTTCCTGACCACGGCGGCCCGGCTGCTCTCCACCGGCCTGGTCGCCGTCTTCGCGCTCGGCGCGGTGCTGGCCGTCAGCGCGGATCGACTTCCGGCGGGCAGCCGCCGTCGGCCGCTCTTCGCCCGCTGGGCCGACATCACCCCGGCCTGGGTGGTGCTGGCCAGCTTCCTGCTCGCCCTGATCACCTGGCCGTTGCTCTACCTTCCGCTGCTGTTGCCGGCGTTCGTGGCCGCGTTCCAGCTCCGCCCCGCGCGGCTGCACGACCAGGTGATCCCGCGGCTGCTGATGCTCGCCGCGCTGCTCGCCGGGTACGCCTGGCTGCTGCTGCCCACCCTGCGCGAGGCCAGCAAGCAGGGCGAGTGGCTGGTGCTGGCGCTCATCGTGGTGCCGCCGGTGCTGGCGCTCTTCGTCGCGGGGCCGCTGCCGGGCATGGTGATCCGGCCGCTGGCGTCGCTGACCGAGATGGCGGTGCTGGCCACCCTGGTCTGGGCCGCGGTGCCGGTGATCAGCACACCGGTGTTGCCGCTGACCGTCACCACTGTGGGCCCGGAGAGTGGGCCCACCGAGGACGTACGCGGGCACGTGGTCACCACCGACGACGTCAACATGGTGATCCTGCAGGAGCGGGGCGGCGTCCGCTATGTCCCGGTTGAGCTGGTCCGCGCCCAGGTGCTCTGCCCGAGCGAGGAGGAGCTGCCCCGCCACCAGCTGCGCGTTCACGACTTCCACGTCGAGGACTCGCTGCTGGAGGGGATGGGTCGCCGGGTCCGTCCGGTCCACCGCATCGACGCCGCCTGCCGGGCCCCGGCCTGAGCACCGGCGGCGCGACTCGCGCGTGATCGACTCGGGTTCCAGGAAGTCGGGGCATCAGTGGCGCTTGGACACCGCAAGTTCAAGGAAACCGAGTCGATCACGCAACGCGGGCGGGCGCGGTCACGGCCCGCCACGCGCGGGCGGGCGCGGCGGCCCGGGGTCAGTACGACTTGTCCTGGCCGAGGACGTGCTGGGCCACGAAGTTGAGGATCATCTCCCGGCTGACCGGGGCGATCCGGCCGGCCCGGACCGCGCCGAGCAGGGTCGCCACCCCGTACTCGGTGGTCATGCCAGCCCCGCCGAGCACCTGGACGGCGGTGTCCACGGCGAGCGCGGCGGCGTCCCCGGCCGCGTACTTGGCCATGTTGCCGGCGACCCCGGCCTCCAGGTCACGGCCGGCGTCGTACAGGGTGGCCGCCTTCTGGATCATCAGGCGGGTCAGCTCCACCTGCACCGCCGCGTGCGCCAGCGGATGCGAGACCCCCTGGTGGGAGCCGATGCTCCGACCACCCCAGACCTTCCGGGTGGCGGTGTACCCGCTGGCCCGCTCGATGGCGTACCGGCCGGTGCCGGCACCCATCGCGGCCACCGTGATCCGCTCCGGGTTCAACCCGGCGAAGAGCGCCGGCAACCCGGCGTCCAGCGACTCGCCGAGCAGCGCGTCGGCGGGCACCCGCACGTCGTCCAGGTAGAGCAGGAACTGGTTCTCCGGGGACACGATCTCCATGTCCAGCTTGGACCGGGTCAGCCCGGCCGCGTCGGTCGGCACCAGGAAGAGCGCCGGCTTCAGCTTGCCGGTGGCGGAGTCCTCGGTCCGGGCCACCACCAGCACGTGACCGGCCTCGTCCACCCCGGAGATGTAGCACTTGCGGCCGTTCAGCAGCCAGCCCTCGCCGTCCCGGCGAGCCACGGTGCCGAGCCGGTGGAAGTTGGACCCGGCCTCCGGCTCGGTGATCGCGAAGACGATCTTCTGGGAGCCGTCGGCGAGGCCGGGCAGGTGCCGCTTGCGCTGCTCCTCGGTGCCGTGCCGGCTGAGCACCGTCGCCGCGATGGCGGGGGAGACCACCAGCAGCAGCAGCGGGCAGCCCGCCGCCGCCAACTCCTCGCAGACGATGGCCAGCTCGGTGATGCCACCGCCCCCGCCGCCGTACTCGGTGGGGATGTTGACCCCCAGGTAGCCGAGCCGTCCCGCCTCGGCCCACAGCTCGGTGGTGTGCTCGCCGGCCTTCGCCTTCTCGACGAAGTAGCCGTGACCGTAGCGGCGGCCGAGCGCCCGCACGGCGTCGCGCAGCTGGTCCTGCTCCGGCGTGAGGTCGAAGGTCATCTGTGGTCCTCCTCGATAACGGCCAGCACCGCGCCGGTCTGCACCTGACCCCCGGCCTGGACCGGCAGCTCGGCGACCACGCCGTCGGTCGGGGCGAGCACGGGATGTTCCAGCTTCATCGCTTCCAGCGTGAGCAGTGGGTCACCGGCCGCGACCCGCTGGCCGACCTGGACGTGCACCCGGGTCACCGCGCCGGGCAGCGGCGCGAGCAGCGACCCGGCCGCCACGTCCGCGCTGGGCAGCGGGAGACGCGGCAACTCGACCAGGCTCGCCGCCCCGTCCGGGCCGTCCACGAAAGCCACCGACCCGGCCCGGTGTACGCGGTACGCGCACCGAACCCCGTCGACGTCGAGCACCACCCGGTCCGGGGCGGCCTCGACCAGCGCCACGGGGGGCGCGACCGCCGGTCCGGCGGCGTCGGAATCGGCCGGCCGGGTCGCGGTGCCCCCGGCCGCCGACGTGCTGGACCACTCGACGAGCCCGCCGGTGCGGTCCAGGCGGTAGCGGATCTCGACCTCGCCGCCGTCCGGGTCGGTGAAGCGGATGACCTGCGGGACGGCGGGCACGTTGCGCCAGCCCGACGGCAGGCCGGCCAGCACCGGTGCGGTCGCCCGCCGGTGCGCGGCGCCGGCCAGCGCGGCGGCGAGAGCGGTGAGCGGGACCTGGTCAGCGGGGAGGAGCGGGGCGAAGACCTCGGGGTGCCGGTCCAGGAACCCGGTGTCGATCTCCACGGCGGCGAAATCGGCGCTGCGCAACACCCGGACCAGCAGGTCCCGGTTGGTGGTCACCCCGTGCAGCTCGGCTCGGGCCAGCGCGCCGGCCAGCAGCCGAGCCGCCTCCGCGCGGGTACGACCCCAGGCGACGAGCTTCGCCAGCATCGAGTCGTAGTGCACCCCGACCACCGAGCCGTCCACCACACCCGAGTCGAGCCGCAGACCCGGTCCGGTCAGGCCACCGAACTCGGTCGCCACACCCGGGACCGTGAAGCGGTGCAGCGTGCCGGTGACCGGCCGCCAACCCGCCGCCGCGTCCTCCGCGCAGAGGCGCACCTCGATCGCGTGGCCGGTGCTCGCCGGCAGGGCCGCCGGCAGCGGCCGCCCTCGGCGACGAGCAGTTGCAGCCCCACCAGGTCCAGTCCGGTGCACAGCTCGGTGACCGGATGCTCCACCTGGAGCCGGGTGTTCATCTCCAGGAAGAAGAACTCACCGGTCGGGGCGAGCAGGAACTCCACGGTGCCCGCGCCGAGGTAGTCGACAGCGCGTCCGGCGGCCACCGCCGCCTCGTGCAACGCCGCCCGCACCCGCTCCGGCAGGACCGCCGGCGCCTCCTCGACGATCTTCTGGTGCCGGCGCTGGATCGAGCACTCCCGGTCACCGAGGGCCAGCACCCGACCGTCGGCGTCACCGAAGATCTGCACCTCGACGTGCCGGCCACGCTCGACGTACCGCTCGATGAAGACAGTGCCGTCGCCGAACGCGGCGGCCGCCTCGCGGCGCGCGGACGCGACGGCCTCGGCCAACCCGTCGGCGTCCCGGACGATCCGCATGCCCCGGCCGCCGCCGCCGGCGGACGCCTTCACCAGCACCGGGAAATCCCTGACCTGGTCGGCGTCGGTCCAGCTCGGCAGCATCGGCACGCCAGCCTCGGCGAGCAGCGCCTTCGCGGCCAGCTTGTCGCCCATCGCGGCGATCACCTTGGCCGGTGGCCCCACCCAGGTCAGCCCGGCGTCGGTCACCGCCGCCGCGAACTCGGCATTCTCGGCCAGGAACCCGTAGCCCGGGTGGACCGCGTCCGCTCCGCTGCGCCGGGCCGCGTCCAGGATCAGATCGACCCGCAGGTACGTCTCGGCCGGCGTGACCCCCGGCAACCGGACCGCCCGGTCGGCCTCGGCGACGAACGGCGCGGCGGCGTCCGCGTCCGAGTGCACGGCGACCGTCTCCACCCCGAGCACCCGGCAGGTCGCGAAGACCCGGCGGGCGATCTCCCCCCGGTTGGCCACCAGCAATCGCTTGATCATCAGACCGCCCCTCACATCCGGAAGACGCCGAAGCCGTCGGCGCCCCTCACCGGTCCGTTGTGGATCGCCGAGAGGCAGAGCCCGAGGACGGTCCGGGTGTCCCGGGGGTCGATCACCCCGTCGTCGTAGAGCCGGCCGGAGAGGAAGAGCGCGCCCGACTGCGACTCGATCTGCTGCTCGACCATCATCCGCATCGCCGCGTCGGACTCCTCGTCGTAGTCACGTCCCCGGGCGGCGGCGGCCTGCCGGGCCACGATGGAGAGCACGCCGGCGAGCTGGGCCGGGCCCATCACCGCCGACTTCGCGTTCGGCCAGGTGAACAGGAACCTCGGCTCGTACGCCCGACCGCACATCCCGTAGTTGCCGGCCCCGTACGAGGCACCCAGGTTGACCGTCAGGTGCGGCACCGTCGAGTTCGACACCGCGTTGATCATCAGCGCACCGTGCTTGATGATGCCGCGCTGCTCGTACTCCGTGCCGACCATGTAGCCGGTGGTGTTCTGTAGGAAGATCAGCGGGGTGTCGGAGGCGTTCGCGAGCTGGATGAACTGGGCAGCCTTCTGCGCCTCCGCGCTGAACAGCACCCCGCGGGCGTTGGCCAGCACCCCCACCGGGTAACCGTGCAGCTCGCCCCAGCCGGTGATCAGCGCGTCCCCGTACGCCGGCTTGAACTCGTCGAAGTCGCTGCCGTCGAGGACCCGGGCCAGCACCTCCCGGGGGTCGAACGGCACCTTCAGGTCGGCGCTGGTGATGCCGAGCAGCTCCTCCGGGTCGTACTTCGGTGGCTGCGCCACCGCCGTACGCGGCGCGGGGCCCTGCTTGCGCCAGTTCAACCGGCGGACGCACATCCGGGCCAGCCGGATGCCGTCCCGTTCGTCGGCGGCCAGGTGGTCGGCGAGCCCGGACGTGCCGGCGTGCATCACCGCACCGCCCAGCGACTCGTCGTCGGTGACCTCGCCGGTCGCCATCTTCACCAGCGGCGGACCGGCCAGGTAGACCTGCGACCGGTCCCGGATCATGATCACGTGATCGGACATCCCCGGCACGTACGCGCCGCCGGCGGTGGCGTTGCCGAAGACCACGCTGACCGTGGGGATGCCGGCCGCCGAGAGCCGGGTGAGGTCACGGAACACCCGACCACCCGGGATGAAGATCTCCGCCTGGGTGGGCAGGTCCGCCCCGGCCGACTCGACCAGGTTGACCATGGGCAGCCGGTTGGCCAGGGCGATCTCGCCCGCCCGCCGGGTCTTGGCGAGCGACCACGGGTTCACCGCGCCGCCGCGTACCGTCGGGTCGTTGGCGACGATCAGGCACTCCACGCCCTCCACCACCCCGATGCCGGTGACCACGCTGGCCCCCACCGGAAAGTCCGTGCCGTACGCGGCGACCGGCGACAACTCCAGGAACGGGCTGTCCGCGTCGACCAGCAGCTCGATCCGCTCCCGGGGGAGCAGCTTGCCGCGGCCGTGGTGCCGGGTCACGTACTTCTCGCCGCCGCCGGCCCGGGCCTGGTCCAGCGCGGCCGCCAGCTCGGTCAGCCGCTCCAGCAATGCCGCCCGGTTCGCCAGGTACGCGGGCGCGGACGGGTCGATGCCGCTGTCCAGGATGCTCACAGGCCGATGCCCTTCGCGATGATCTCGTTCATGATCTCGGTGGTGCCGCCGCCGATGCCGAGGATCCGGGCATCGCGGTAGTGCCGCTCCACCTCGGCGTCGCGCAGGTAGCCGAAGCCGCCGTGCAGTTGCAACGCCTGGTCGACGACGTGGTCGCAGGCGGCCACCGCCACGTTCTTGGCCATCGCCACCTCGGTCACCACCGGCTCGCCTGCCGCGACCCGACCCGCCACCTCGTGCACGTACGACCGGGCCGCCTCGGCCCGGGTGTGCATCTCGGCCAACCGGTGTCTGATCAACTGCCGGCTGGCCAGCGGACGCCCGAAGGTCTCCCGGTCCCGGCACCAGCGCACCGCCAGCTCGACGCAGCGCTGCGCGGTCGCGTACGCCTGGGTGGCCAGTGAGAGCCGTTCCGCCGCGAAGTGCTGCATGATCGCCAGGAAACCGGTGTTCTCCGCCCCGATCCGGTTGGCCACCGGCACCCGCACGTCGACGAAGGACAGCTCGGCCGTGTCCGAACAGTGCCAGCCCAGCTTCTCCAGTCGGCGGCCCACGGTGAACCCGGGCAACCCCTTGTCGATGACCAGCAGGGTGAGTGCCCCGCTCCCGGGGAAGTCGGTGCAGACCGCGGTGGTCACGAAATCGGCCCGGTGCCCACTGGTGATGTACGTTTTCGACCCGTTCACCACGTAGTGGTCGCCGTCGCGGCGGGCGGTGGTGCGGATGCCGGCCACGTCCGAGCCGCCGTCCGGTTCGGTGATCGCCAGCGCGCCGATCATCGTGCCGGCCAGGGTGGGCCGGACGTACCGTTCGACCATGTCGTCGTCGCCCGGCGACGAGGTGCCGCCGAGTCGACCGCCCAACGAACCACCCGTACCGGCACCCGCCGCCGCGACCAGGTGCGGCAGCGCGATGCCGTGCGTGAACAGGGCGGCCACCAGCCCGGACGAGCCACCGGAGCGGATCAGCTCCTCGGTCACGATGATCGAGTCGAGCAGGTCACCGCCGCTGCCACCTACCGACTCCGGGAAGCCGATGCCGAGCAGGCCGAGCTTCGCGGCGCTCGCGTGCAGCGACCGGGGCACCTCACCCGCCCGCTCCCACTCGTCCAGGTGCGGCAACACCTCCCGGGTCACGAAGGCGCGGGTCAGCTCCCGTAGCTGCCGCCGCTCCGGGGTGTCCACGATGCTCACGGCGTCACCTCGGTTCGCGACTGCGGGGCTCGCAGGCCCGGCTCACTCCTCGCGCTCACGGCGTCACCTCCGCCGGCAGGTCGACGACTCGGGCGCGCAGCAGCTCACCGAGCGCCTTGGCCTGCGGGTCGAACCGGGTGGAGGCGGCCACCCCCGCGCCGAGCAGGCCCTCGATCACGAAGTTCAACGCGCGCAGGTTCGGCAACTCGTAGCGCCGCACCGACAGCGGCGCGGTCTCCGGCAGCAACTCGGCCAGCCGCTCGACCGTCAACCAGGTGCGCAGCCACCCGTACCCGGCGTCGGAACGGGCCCAGACGCCGAGGTTGGCGTCCCCGCCCTTGTCCCCGGAGCGCGCACCCGTCACCTCGCCGAGTGCACCCCGGCGGGTCGGGCCATCCACCACCACGTCGTCGCCCGGGGCTGTCTCGTCAGGTGCGACGGGTGCGGTGCGGGTAGGTGGGGCGATCGGTACCCGCTCGCCGCCGGGCAGCACCGCCACGTGCGACACCGCGTCCTGCGGTACCGCATCGGCGGTGAAGACGCCGTACGGTGTCGCGTCGCCCGGCACTGTGGTCAGCGTGCAACCGGGGTACGAGGCCAGCGCCAGCTCCACCGCGGCGGCCGAGAACGCCCGTCCGGCCCGGGCCCGGTCACCGTCGCGCAGGTGTACGTGCAGCAGGGCACTCGCCGCCTCGGTGTCGGCGGCATCCGGGTGGTCGGTCCGGGCCAGCGTGCACTCCAGCCCGTCAGTGCCCACCGCCTCCTCGATCTGCCCCCGGACCAGGGCGGCCTTGGCCTCGACGTCGAGTCCGCAGAGGACGAACGTCATCGAGTTGCGGAAGCCACCGAGGTTGTTGATCCCCACCTTGAGCGTGGCCGGCGGCGGCGTCCCCCGGACGCCGGAGACCCGGACCCGGTCCGGCCCGTCGGGACGCAGCGTGACCGTGTCCAGTCGGGTGACCACGTCCGGCCCCAGGTACGACGGCCCGGCGATCTCGTAGAGCAGTTGGGCGGTGACCGTCTCCACGGTGACCGCGCCGCCGGTGCCCGGATGCTTGGTGAGCACCGATGAGCCGTCGGGGTGCACCTCGGCGATCGGGAACCCGGGCCGGTGCCCGCCGTCGGGCAGTTCGGTGAAGAAGCTGAAGTTGCCGCCGGTGACCTGTGCGCCGCACTCGACGAGGTGCCCCGCGACGGTGGCTCCGGCCAGTTCGTCGAGGTCGTCGCGGTGCCACCCGTACCGGGCGATGGCCGGCCCGACCACCAGTGACGCGTCGGTGACCCGGCCGGTGACCACCACGTCCGCGCCGACGTCGAGGCAGGCGGCGATCCCGAACGCGCCGAGGTAGGCGTTGGCGCTCAACGCGTCCGGTCGGGGGATCGTGTCGCCCTCGACGTACCCGACCCGGGCCGGCAGGCCGAGTCGGTCGGCGAGCTTCTCGATGGCGGCGGCGAGGCCAGCCGGGTTCAACCCGCCGGCGTTGGTCACGATCCGCACCCCCCGGTCGAGGGCGGTGCCGAGACACGTCTCCAGCTGCCGCAGGAACGTCTTCGCGAAGCCCAGGTCGCTGTCGCGCAGCCGGTCCCGAGCGAGGATCAACATGGTCAACTCGGCCAGGTAGTCGCCGGTCAGCACGTCCAACTCGCCGCCGTCGAGCATCTCCCGCCAGGCGGTGAACCGGTCGCCGTAGAAGCCGGAGGCGTTGCCGATGCGGATCATGCGAGGACTCCGCTCGGGCCGGCCGGTTCGCGGCCGGCACCGGGCGGGCCGGCGAACGCCTGTGCCACGTCGAGCCACTCGTCGGCGACCGGGCCGGTGGCGACCAGGGCGAGGTCCGCGCGGTGCCGGCGCTGGGTGACCAGCAGGCAGAAGTCCCGAGCCGGGCCGGTGAGCCGGTCGGCGGCGTCCGCCGGACCCCAGCTCCAGGTGTCGCCGCCGGGCCCGACCAGCTCGACCCGGACCGGCGTCGTCGGTGCCACCCGGCCGTGCGCGGCGAAACCGTGCCCGAGGGTACGCACGCCCAGGTGGGCCACGTGCCGGAGCCGGTCGCTGTCCGGGCGGACCACGCCGAGGGCGTCGGCGACGTCGGCACCGTGCGCCCAGGTCTCCATGATCCGGGCGGTCGCCATCGAGGTGGCCGACATCCGGGTGCCGTACCAGGGCAGCTTCTCGCCGGACGGGACGGCGGCCAGCGCGTCGACGAGCGCGTTCCGCCCGGCCCGCCAGCGGGCGAGCAACTCGGCCGGTGGGGCGAGGAACTCCTCGGCGCCGACGTCGACGAGTCGGGTCACGTCCGGCGCGGCGGTCACCGTCGCGTAGAACGCCTCGTGGTCGGTGGCGCTCAGCAGCGCGACGTGGTCGGTCCAGGCGAGGTGGGCGATCTGGTGCCCGACGCTCCAACCCGGCGCGGGGGTCCGCTTCGCCCAGTCGGTGGCGGGCACTGCGGCCACCAGGGTGTCCAGTTCGGCGGACTCGTCGGCCAGGTCGGTGAGCAGGTCGCTGAGATCGACCATGGTGCCTCCGGTCGGTGCTGGCCGGTGCGGCCGGCGGTCAGGGCGTGAGCAGAGTGGTGAGCTGCCGCTTCCAGGTGGTCAACAGGGCGGCGCGGCGCGCCGAGTCGTCGCTGAGCAGGTTGGCCACCCCGAGCCCGCGCATCAGGTCGAGGGTGGCCTGCACCGCTTCGCGGACGCCGGGTCGACGCTCGTCGACACCGAGCAGGGCGACGGTGAGCCGGTGCATCTCCCGGCCGACGGTCGCCTCCAGCGGCACCAGGGCGTCCCGGAGTTCCCGGTCGGTACGCGCGGCGACCCAGAGTTCGAGCGCGGCCACGAACAACGGCCCGGTGAACGCCATCGCGAGCAGGTCGATCACCCGATCGAGTCGCTGTGCGCCGGCCGGCAGCGCCCCGGCCTCGGAGCGCAGCTCGTCGGCCCGCCGTTCGGCCAGATGGCCCACGGCGGCCGTCACCAGTGCCGCCTTCGTCGGGTAGTGATGCAGTTGAGCACCCCGGGAAACACCGGCGCGTGCGGCGACCACGGTGGCGGTGGTGTTCGACCAACCGTGCTCGATCAGGCAGTCGACGGTCGCCTCCAGCAGCCGGGCCTGGGTGGCGCGGCTGCGTTCCTGCTGGGGGACACGCGTCGATGCGGGGGGCACCCGAACAGCCTGCGGTCTGAGAAACAAACAGTCAAGCTTGACTTTTTAAGGGCCGATGCCGGGTGTGGCAGCGGCGCGGCCTCGCGACGGCCTCAGCAGGTTGGCGCGCTATGGAGCTGATGTCACAAACGATTCAGCCGCCCGATCACCCCGGGCCGCCGTCGCTCACCCGACCCCGCCGGCCTGTCGTCCGTCCGCCGATGTTCCTCGGCCTGCCGTCCGCCGATGTCCGTCGGCCTGCCGTCCGCTGATGTTCCTCGGCCTGCCGTCCGCTGATGTTCCTCGGCCTGCCGTCCGTCCGCCGATGTCCGTCGGCCTGCCGTCCGTCCGCCGATGTCCGTCGGCTCGTTGTCCGGTGTCGGCCCTTTGATGTCGTAAGCGATTCAGCTCGAAAGGCAACTCAACCAACATCCCCGGCCGCTGCCCCTGGCGGTCGACGGCCGGCGCACCGCGACGGGTGTCTCAGCGGTCGCCTCAGCGGTCGCCTCAGCGGTCGCCTCAGCGGCCGTCGCGCGGGCCGAAGACGGCCAGCGCGTCGGCGTCGCTGTGCTGGGAGCGCACGTACTCGTCGGCCCAGGCGGCGGCGTCGGGGAAGGTCGATTCGGCGGCCACCCGGGCGCACGCCGCGTCCACGTCGAAGGCGGTGCGGCGCAGCTGGACGCCCGGCCCGAGCAGTGCCCACCACGCGCCCGCGCCCCCGTACGGCATGCCGATGCTGCCCGGATTGACCACCAGACGTCGATCGACCAGCCGAGTGAAGGGCATGTGGGTGTGGCCGCAGACCACCGTGGTGACCTCGGCCGGGAGGCCGGCGAACACCTCGGCCCAACGCGACATCCGGGAGTCGACGAGCACGACCTCCTCGTCGTCACGAGGGGTCGCGTGACAGAACAGTGTCGACCCGAGGCCGTCGATCTCGAACGTCGCCGTCGCCGGCAGGGCCGCGAGGCGGGCCAGCTGATCGTCGCGGAGCTGCCCGCCGGCCCAGTTGGACACCTCGAAAGCGGCGGGCCGGCCGGCCCGCGCGTCGACCAGCTCACGTTCGCAGTTGCCGCCCACCCAGCAGACCCGGTCACCCAGGTCGGCGAGCACGTCCAGCACCTCGACCGGCTGCGGGCCGGACGCGATGTCGCCGGTCAGCACGATGAGGTCGGCGGCGGCGACGTCCGGTTCGGCCAGCACGGCCTCCAGTGCGGGCAGTACGCCGTGGATGTCGGAGAGCACCGCGACTCTGTTCACCATGGCCCCAGCCTCACCGCTTCGGCCGCCCCGAGCCAGCATTTCTGCGCCGGGCAGACGAAACGTCCCCGCCGTCCGTCGGTGACGGGTGGCGGGGACGGACGTACCGCTCAGACGCGGGCGCGACGGGCCAGGCGCTCCGGGTCCAGGATGATGATGCTCTTACCGTCCAGCCGCAGCCAGCCGCGCGAGGCGAAGTCGGCCAGCGCCTTGTTGACGGTCTCCCGGGAGGCGCCGACCAGCTGGGCGATCTCCTCCTGGGTGAGGTCGTGGGTCACCCGCAGGACGCCGCCGTCGCGGGTGCCGAACCGGCCCGCCATCTGGAGCAGGTTCTTGGCGACCCGACCCGGCACGTCCGTGAAGATCAGGTCGGCGAGCGAGTCGTTGGTCCGGCGCAGCCGCCGGGCCAGCACCCGGAGCAACTGCTCGGCGATCTCCGGCCGGTTGTTCAGCCACGGCCGCAGCGCCTGCTTGCGCAGCCGCACCAGCCGGGTGTCGGTCACCGCCGTGGCGGTCGCCGTACGCGGACCCGGGTCGAAGAGCGACAGCTCTCCCACCATGTCCGACGGCCCCATCACCGCGATCAGGTTCTGCCGGCCGTCCGCCGCGCGGCGACCAACCTTGATCTTCCCGGACAGCAGGATGTAGAGGCTGTCACCGGGCTCGCCCTCATTGAAGACGACCTCGCCCTTGCGGACCTCGATCGTCTCCATCTCCTTGGCGAGCGCCTCGGCAGCTTCCGGGTCGACACCCTGGAAGATCCCGCTGCGGGCCAGTACCTCGTCCATTGCGCACCTCCGGTTGCGCGTGCCGTCCGTCGGCCGGGGCCGCCGTCCGCTGATCCCCTCGCGCGCCGCCAAGTCTAGGCGCACGTGAGCATGAATCAGAGGTCGCCCCTGGAATCGTGATCGGTGGGCGTAACCTGCCCGACGTGCTGAGCGAGCCGATTCTGACCAGCCGCGCCGAAGACGGGCGACCCGTCCCACTGCTCGTCTGGCGCGCGGGCGTGCCCCTCCGGGCGATCAGCAGCGGCCCGCTGGGCGGTGGCATCGGGATCCGACGCTGGGTGCTCAACGCGACCGTTCCGATGTCGTACGACCGGGACGACCCGGCCGCGCACCTGGCCTCGCTCGCCGCCGAGCTGGCCCTCGACGGGCCCGGGGTCGGTCTGCTGACCGGCGTCGATGTGGCCGAGGTGGTGGCGCAGGCCGATACCGGGGTGCGGGCCTGGGCGACGGTCGGGCTCGGCACGCCGGTGCTCGCCGCCGCCCCGGCGCCGGCCGCGCTCGTCCCGCGCGTCGGCACGGTCAACATCGTGGTGTACGTGCCGGCCCGGCTCGCCGACTCGGCACTGGTCAACGCGGTCGCCACCGCCACCGAGGCGAAGAGTCAGGCGATCGTCGAGTTGGGGGTGCCGGGGACCGGCACCCCGACCGACGCGGTCACAGTGCTCTGCCCGGTGGACGGGCCGGAGGCCGCGTACGGTGGGCCGCGCTCCACCTGGGGCGCCCCGCTCGCCCGGGCGGTGCACGCCGCGGTGCTGGCCGGGGGTGCCCGGCCGGTCGTGCCCTGGTCTGAGCAGGTCAGCCGCCGAAAGTCCACCCGATCGGCTGGGGTCGGCGCGTTTAACGACCGGTAGGGTCGCGGGCGATGTACGCTCCCGCCTCCCTCGTGTCTCGCCCGCGTCGCCGGATCGCCCTCGGCCTCGCCGCGCTGCTGGCTGCCCTCCTCGTCGCCGGCTGCGCCGACACCGGCGGCTCGAATCCCGTCTGGCAGCCCGGTGCCGGAGGCGGTGGCACCGGCGCGCCGGTCGCCACGGCCGGCCCGAAGGCCACCGGCTCGGACGCCTCCGGTCAGGGCGGCGCGATCTCGCTCTCCGCCACCGGCGACATCATCATGGGCAACGCGCCGAGTCGACTGCCGGCCGCCGGCGGTAAGGGCTTCTTCGACTCGGTCACCGGGGCGCTCAAGGCCGACCTGGTGATGGGCAACCTGGAGGAGCCGTTGACGGTGGACACCGGCACCGGCAAGTGCGGGGCCAACTCCACCCGCTGCTTCCAGTTCCGGGCCCCGCCGGAGTACGCCGCGCACCTGCGCGACGCCGGCTTCGACGTGCTCAACCAGGCCAACAACCACGGCTACGACTACGGGCCGAAGGGCTACGAGAACACCCAGAAGGCGCTGCGGAAGTACGACCTGGAGCACACCGGCGCGCCGGACGAGATCACCGTGGTCGACGTCAAGGGCGTCAAGGTCGCGGTGGCCGGCTTCTCGTCGTACGTCTGGTCCAACAGCCTGGTCGACATCGCCAAGGCGAAGACGGTGGTCGCCAAGGCGGCCACCATGGCCGACCTGGTCGTGGTGCAGGTGCACATGGGCGGCGAGGGTGCGGACAAGACCCGGGTGAAGCCGGGCACCGAGATGTTCCTGGGCGAGAACCGGGGCGACCCGGTGAAGTTCTCGCACGCCATGATCGACGCTGGCGCCGACCTGATCGTCGGGCACGGCCCGCACGTGCTGCGGGGGATGGAGTTCTACCAGGGGCGTCTGATCGCGTACAGCCTGGGCAACTTCGCCGGCGGCGGCAACTCGCTGAGCAACACCGGTCGGCTCGGCTGGGGCGGCGTGCTGAAGGTGTCGCTCAAGCCGGACGGCGGCTGGGCCGGGGGCTCGTTCACCTCGACGTACATGAACTCGGCAGGCAAGCCGACGATGGACCCGGACAACCGGGGCCTCGGTCTGGTCACCGAGCTGAGCCGTACCGACTTCCCCAGGGGCGGCGCCCGGCTCGACGGGCAGGGCAAGATCTCGCCGCCGACCGGCGACTGACCCGAGGAGGACAGTCCGGGGCGCGACGTAGGCTGATCGTCGTGACCAGTAGCCCTCCCGGTGCCAGCGAAACCGACCTCGGGCGCAAACGCCGTGCCCGCAAGATCGGCCGGGTGCTGGCCGAGACGCATCCCGACGCGCATTGTGAGCTGGACCACACCAATGCCCTGGAGTTGGCCGTCGCCACCATCCTCTCCGCGCAGTGCACGGACAAGAAGGTCAACGAGGTCACCCCGAAGCTCTTCGCCCGCTATCCCAACGCCGCCGCGTACGCCGGGGCCGACCGGGCCGAGATGGAAGAGCTGATCCGGCCCACCGGCTTCTACCGCAACAAGACCGACTCGCTGCTCAAGCTCGGCCAGGCCCTGCTGGACCGCTACGACGGCAGGGTCCCCGGCCGGCTCGTCCACCTGGTCACGCTGCCGGGCATCGGCCGTAAGACCGCCAACGTGATCCTTGGCAACGCCTTCGACGTCCCGGGGATCACCGTCGACACGCACTTCCAGCGGCTGGTCCACCGGTGGCGGCTGACCACCGAGACTGACCCGGTCAAGATCGAGCACGCGATCGGCGCGCTGTACGAGAAGCGCGACTGGACCATGCTGTCGCACCGGATCATCTTCCACGGTCGGCGGGTCTGTCACGCCCGCAAGCCCGCCTGCGGCTCGTGCACGCTCGCGAAGCTCTGCCCGTCGTACGGCACCGGCCCGACCGAGCCGACGGCCGCCGTCAAGCTGCTCAAGGGCCCCCGGGCGCGTGACCTCGCGGTGGCCGCCGGGGTCGACCCGGAGCTGGTGCCCGCGCAGGCGGTCGCTGCGGAGGTGCCGTGAACCGGCGCCTCGTACCGGTGATCCTGCCGTTGCTGCTGGCCCTCGCCGGCTGCACCAGCGGCGCGGCCGACGACGACCCGGCCCCCCGTCCGGCCGCCGCTGAGCGACCATCGCCGTTCCGGGACTGGCTCCACGCTGAGCACACCGCCCACGGCCGCGTCGCCCGGCTCCGGCACGACCGCCGCCACCACGCCGGCCACGACCGCCCCCGCCGCGGCGGCTGGCGGTCGGGCGCTGCCGGAGTTGACGCTGGCCTGCTTCACCGGCGGCGCACCCGTCGCCCTACGGGATGTGGCCGGGCCGGTGGTGATCAACGTGTGGGCCTCGTGGTGCCCGCCGTGTCAGAAGGAGCTGCCCGCCTTCCAGCGTCTCAGCGAGCGGGCCGCCGGTCAGCTCCAGGTGCTCGGAGTCAACAGCCGGGACACGCGCAGCGCGGCCCAGTCCATCGGTGAGGACTTCGGCATCCGGTTCCCGATCCTGGTCGACCAGGGTGAGGCGCTGCAACGCGAGCTGGAGCGGATGTTCTTCCCCATGACCATCTTCGTCGACGCCGACGGCCGGATCCGACACATCGACGCCAGCGGCGCGCTCGACGACGCCCAGCTCAGCAAGCTGGTCCGCCAGCACCTCGGCCTGGCGGTGCCGGCGTGACCCGTCGACCGCCCGACTGGATCGAGCCGCTGCTGGCCCGGCTCGGCACCGCCCGCGCCGAGGACTTCACCCGGCTGACCACGCCGGCGCAAGGCGGTCGGGAGAGCGCCGTGCTGGTGCTGCTCGGCGAGCAGCCCGGCGCGGGCCCCGACGTGCTGGTCCTGCAACGCGCCGCCACCCTGCGCAACCACGCCGGCAGCCGGCCTTTCCGGGGGGCGCGGCCGACCCGGAGGACGCCGACGTCCGGGCCACCGCCCTGCGCGAGGCGAACGAGGAGGTCGGCCTCGACCCGGCCAGCGTGACAGTGCTGGCCGAGCTGCCCAAGCTGTGGATTCCGGTCAGCGACTTCGTGGTCACGCCGGTGCTGGCCTGGTGGCACGACCCGCACCCGGTGCACCCCCGGGAGCCGGCCGAGGTGGCACACGTCGCCCGACTGCCGGTCAGCGAGCTGGTCGATCCGGCCAACCGGCTTCGGGTCCGCCACCCCAGTGGCTGGATCGGGCCGGCGTTCTCGGCGCGCGGGATGCTCGTCTGGGGCTTCACCGCCGGGGTGCTCGCCGCCCTGCTGGAGATGGGCGGTTGGGCGCGTCCGTGGTCGCGTGGCCGGGTGGTGGAGCTGCCGCCGACCGGGGCGACTCCGGCGCCGTCGGCCGGCAGCGACGAGGCCGACGAGAACGCCCTGCGCTGACCGCGCGGTCACCATCCGCAAGCGATGGTCATCTGGCGGGCGCACTGCCCGTACGCTTGACCCGTGTCCGTCGTGGATCTCGTCCTGCTGCTGCTCATGCTCGTGTTCGCGATCAGCGGATACCGCCAGGGTTTCGTCATCGGCGTCACGTCGCTGTCCGGCTTCTTCCTGGGCCTGCTGCTGGGCCTCCAGCTCGGGCCGCTGTTCGCCCGGCAGTTCGTGGACGCTGGCACCCGTGTGCTGATCTCACTCGTGGCGATCTTCGGGCTGGCGGTGGTGGGTCAGGCACTCGCCGGCTGGCTCGGCTCGCACCTACGCAAGACGATCACCAGCGACGTGGGCAGACGGATCGACGACGTCGGCGGGGCGTTCGTCTCACTGTTCGCGGTGCTCCTGCTCGCCTGGCTGGTCGCCGTGCCGCTCGGCTCGTCCTCGGTGCCCTGGCTCGCCGCGTCGGTGCGCAACAGCGCGTTGATCACGGTGGTCAACCGGGTCCTACCGGAGCAGGCGCAGCAGTTGTCCACCGCGTTGGAGGACACCGTCGACACCGACGGCTTCCCGGACGTCTTCGGTGACCTCGCGCCCACCCGGGCCCGGCAGGTCGAGCCGCCCGACCCGGCACTGGCCGGCTCGCAGGTGGTGGTCAACGGTCAGCAGTCCGTCGTCAAGGTGCTCGGTTCCGCGCCCAGCTGCTCACGCCGCATCGAGGGTTCCGGCTTCGTGTACGCCGACGACCGGGTGATGACCAACGCGCACGTCGTCGCCGGCACCCGCTCGGTCGCCGTGGAGCTGGGCGGCGAACGGTACGACGGCAAGGTGGTGGTCTACGACCCGAACCGGGACCTTGCCGTGCTGCTCGTGCCCGGGCTACCCGGCCCGTCCCTGCGGTTCGCCGCCGGCAACGCGGGCAGCGGCTCGGACGCCATCGTGCTCGGGTTCCCGCTCGACGGCCCCTACAACGCGCAGTCGGCACGGATCCGCGACGTCGACCGGATCGAGGGGCCGGACATCTACTCCGCCAACGACGTGACCCGGGAGATCTACACGATCCGGGCGCTGGTCCGCAGCGGCAACTCCGGTGGCCCGCTGCTCTCCGCCAACGGTCTGGTGCTCGGCGTGATCTTCGCGGCGGCCTCCGACGACCCGAACACCGGCTTCGCGGTGACGGCGGCGGAGGCACGCCCGGTGGCGTTGGCCGGCGCCGAGCGCAACCGGCAGGTGGCGACCGGCGAGTGCACCTGAGCGGCGCGCCAGGTCAGCTCGGGGTCGACATGGCGGGCCGTCGCCCGGTCGGCAGCTTGGCCCGCCCCCACCGCACCCCACGGTCCAGCACCGCGCGCGCCATGATCGCGACGCAGGTGCCGCCGTTGAGGAAGGACGCCACCACGTCGCTCGGATGGTGCATCCCCCGATACATCCGGGTCAGCGCCACCCCCAGCGGCACCATCAGCAGCAGCGTCCACCAGGCGACCTTCGCGCCGGTGCGGCGTGCCCGCAGCGCCATCAGCACGGCTATCCCGACATAGAGCGCCACCGCCGCCGAGGTGTGCCCGGACGGGAAGCTCGACGTGGGCGGCGAGACATCCATGTGCTCCACCGCCGGCCGCCGTCGGTCGATCGCGAGCGTGGTCAGCAGGAACACCAGTGCCTGGGCGGTCACGGCCGCGCACAGGAACAGCGGCTCCCGCCAGCGCTTGAGCCAGAGCCGCAGCGCCAACGCGACCAGCACGGTGACCACGACGATCATCTGGGTGCTGGCCAGCGTGCTGAACACCAGCGAGACGTTGTTCCACTCGCCGGTGCGGTCGGCGGCCAACTCCCGGTTCACCGCGTCCTCCATGGTGAACGGCCAGGTCCGGGCGAACACCCGGGTCACCAGCACCCCGAGCAGCACCATGACGCCGAACAGCACTGACACCGGCAGCAGCACCCGCCGGACGATCTGGACCACGGTGTCGGACATGCGTCGGCCAGTACCCCGACAGCAGTGTCGGCACGCCTCAGGTCGCCCCCGGGTGCCGTTCGACCTCAGGAGCGACGCCGTCGCGGGTCGGCCGGACCGGTCGGAGGCCGGTGTGCGCCCGCCAACTGGTGAACGCGGCGGTGGTCGCCGCGACCACGGCCACGCCGAGCAGCCAGCCGCCCAGCACGTCACTGGTGAAGTGCACACCGAGCGCGATCCTGCTCAGCCCGGTCACCACGGTGAGCAGCACCGCGCCGACCCAGAGCGCGGCCCGCGCCACCCCCCGCCCGGCGTACGGCAGGAGCACCAGCAGCAGCACCCCGGCGGCCAGGGTGGCGTTCAGCGCGTGCCCGGAGGGGAACGAGTAGCCGGCGGCCCGCGCCACCGGGTCCAGCAACTCCGGCCGGTCCCGGCCCACGAGCAGCTTGAGCAGCGGACCGACCAGCCCTCCGACGATCATGGTGGTGGCCGCCCAGAGGGCCAGCCGGCGGGCACCCCGACGCAGCAGCCAGACCACCAGGAGCAGGGCGACGGCACGCAGCGGCATCGGCGCGAACACCTCGGTCCAGATCCGCATCAGCACCACCCAGGCCGGGTGGTCCTGCGCATAGCCGTGCAGCGCGTCGGTGACCGCCGTGTCCAGTCGGTGCAGCGGTGCCCAGGCACCGAGCACCAACAGCGTGAGCAGCGCGAAAGGCACCAGCACCAGGAACGCCGCCGCCGTGGCCAGGGTCAGCCGCAGCCCCAGCGAATGGTCCGGATCGAGCCGTCGGCGCCGCCAGGACGGCGGGCTGGCGGGGGCGAGGGTGGGTGGACGACGCGTACGCATGGGTCGGTTCTACCCGACCGGGCTGCCGGTCAGGCCTTCCAGCGGTCGCCGGTCAGCGGACCCGCTGCCGGAAGCGGCGGACCAGCAGGGCGGCACCGCCGAGCAGACCGGCGAGGAGCACGACAGCGGTCCACAGCTGCTTCGGTGCGGACGGATCCTGACCACCCGCCGCCCGGGCCGTCCACCTGCTCTGCTGATGAGGTGCGGAGAGACCGAGCGGGTCGCTGCCGGCGCCGGCCACCGGGCTGTCGTCGGCCGAGCCGGGCGCCGGACCGAAACCGGTCACCCCCGGCGACGTCTGATCGTCCAACGGGTTGACGGTCACCGGCGGCACGTCAGCGGTCAACGCGGCCACCGGGTCGACCACGCCGTACCCGAAGCGGTCGTCGCGCCCGGTCGGGCCGATGTCCCGGGCGGTGGCCAGCAACCGGTTGACCACCTCACCCGCCGGCATCTGTGGATAGCGGGACCGGACCAGCGCGGCGGTGGCCGTCACCAGCGGTGCGGCGAAGCTGGTGCCCTGCACCCGCCAGTACCCACCGGGCGGCTTGGCGCCGACCAGCCCGCTGGCGGGAGCGGTGAGCACCGTCGCCCGACCGGTGATCGACCCGGACCACAGGTTGTCGCTGTTGCGTTCGAGGCCGGCGACCGCGATCACGCCCGGCTCGCGGGCCGGGTACCAGACCTTGGCGCTGCTGGAGGTGGCCAGGTTGCCGGTGCAGGCGATCACGACCACGTCCCGGACGAACGCGTAATCCAGGGCAGCGGCCAGGGCCGGGCTGTCGCCACTGCCACCCAACGAAAGGTTGATCACGCGAGCGCCGTTGTCGACCGCCCAGCGCACGCCCTGGGCGACGATCAGCGCGTCGTCGTAGCGGTTGTCCTTGTCGAGCACGCGGACCGGGAGGATCCGGGCGTCCGGCGCCAGGCCGACCACACCCCGTTTGTCGTCGTTGCGCCCGGCGATCAGGCCGGCGACAGTGGTGCCGTGGCCGACCGGGTCCGGACCCGGGCCGCCCTCGGGACCGACCAGGTCCCGGCCGGGCAGCACCTGCCCGACGAGGTCGGGATGCGTGCCGTCCACCCCGGAGTCCACCACGGCCACTGTCACGCCCCGGCCGGTCGAGCTACGCCAGGCCGTCTCGGCCTGCAACTCGTCGAGCTGCCACTGCTCGTCGCGGACCTGATCGGTGCGGGTGACGGCGTCGCCGGGCGCGAACGCCATCGGCGCGCCGGCGAGCTGCCCACCGCGGGTGGGCGTGGCGACGGGGACGGCTGCCGCGGCAGGGGCGACGACGGCGAGCGCCGCAGCCACACCGAGCAGCGCCCGGCCGGTCGCTCGTCGGGTCGCCGACGGACCGCTGCACCGCACCCCAGTCACATCCCCAGCCATTCATCCCGACGGAACCACGACGATCGGAGATTACCGGTTTTCCCACCAGTCACGGGAGGAACTGGCGAGTCAGCTCATGATGGCGACAGTTGGGCGAGCTGGACCAGGCGTACCCCCTCCCGCCTGGTGATCAGTCGACCACGCCCCGGCGGCAGCGGACCCGGCCGCACCGACCCGACGAGCGCGCCCTCCTCGGGGCTGCCCGCCATCACCAGGCCGGCGGTGGACAGCTCCCGCAGCCGCTGCACGATCGGCTCGTACTGGGCGCGGCCCGCGCCGCCCGAGCGGCGGGCCAGCACCAGGTGCAGCCCGATGTCCCGGGCGTGCGGCAGGTGCTCCTCCAACGCGCGCAACGGGTTCGCCGGCCCCGCCGCCACCAGGTCGTAGTCGTCCACCAACACGAACAGCTCCGGCCCGGACCACCAGGACCGGTCCCGCAGCTGCTGCGGAGTGACCTCCGGCCCGGGTGCCCGTCGCTCCAGGTAACCCGCGGCCGACTCGATCAGGTCGGCGGTGTGCGCGGCGGCGGTGCCGTACCCGATCAGGTGTGGCGTCTCGATGGCGCCGAGCAGGCTTCGCCGGTAGTCGACCAGGATCACCCGGGCCTGCTCGGGCGTGAACCGGGTGATGATCGACGTGGCCAGCGCGCGCAGGAACGACGACTTGCCGCACTCCGAATCCCCGAAGACCACGAAATGTGGCTCGGTGGCGAAGTCGAGCAGCACCGGGCGCAGGTCCGCCTCCGCGATTCCGATCGGCAGCCGCAGCCCGGTGGTGGCGGCGAGGTCCAGATCGGCGTACGGCAGCACCTCAGGCAGCAGCCGGACCCTTGGCGCCGGTGCACCCACCCACCCGTCGGCGGCACGTTTCACCAGGTCGGCAGTGTCCCCACCGGAGGCACCGAGCTGGGGTAGCGCGGTGAGGAAGTGCAGGCTCTCGGCGGTCACCCCCCGGCCCGGGCGCTCCGGCACGTTGGCGGCGGCACGCCGGGCCACCAGCGAGTCGGCCGGGTCGCCGAGACGCAGCTCCAGCCGGGAGCCGAACAGGTCCCGGATCGCCGGACGGAAGTCCAGCCAGCGCAGCGCGGTGGCGACGACGTGCACGCCGTACGACAGGCCCCGGGTGGCCAGGTCGGTGACCAGTGGCTCCAGGTCGTCGTACTCACCGCGAATGGTGCTCCAGCCGTCGATCACCAGGAACACGTCGCCGAACGGGTCGGCACCCGGCTGGCTGCCCGCCCCCGCCGCGGCCCGGCGCTGCCGGAACGCGGCCATCGACTCCACGCCCAACTCCGCGAAGCGGCGTTCCCGATCGGCCAACAGGGTGGTCATCTCGCCGACGGTCCGTCGCACGGCGGTCGGGTCGGCCCGACCGGTCACCCCGCCCACGTGCGGCAGGTCGCGCAGCGCGGCCAGCCCGCCGCCACCGAAGTCGAGACAGTAGACCTGCACCTCGGCGGGGGTGTGGGTGAGCGCCAGCGCGCAGATCAGCGTGCGCAGGGCGGTGGACTTGCCGCTCTGTGGCGCACCGACCACCGCGACGTGCCCGGCCGCGCCGTCCAACGCCAGCCAGAGCAGGTCGCGACGCTGCTCCAACGGTTTGTCCACGACCGCCAGCGGCACGCCGAGTGCGCCGTGCAGCTCCGGGTTGCCCACGGTGAGCCCCCGCTTCGGGTCCACCTCCACCGGGCCGAGCAGTTCGTCCAGGGCCGGCGGCTGACCGAGCGGTGGGAGCCAGACCTGGTGGGCCGGTGGACCCTGCCCGACGAGCCGGTCCACCAGCAGGTCGAGCAGCGTCTCCCGGCCCTCCTCCTCGGCCGGGACGGGCGCGGCCGAGGCCGCCGGCTCGGGCACCGGCACGACGTGGGTGGTGAAGGTGAGCAGCCGCGCGCCCCCGGCCGCGGTGCCGCCGTCCGGCGCGGCCCGCCGACGGACCGCACCGGAGACGTACGCGGCCTTGAACCGGGCCAGCGGGTCGGTGCCGGCGCGCAGGTAGCCGTGCCCCGGAGAGCGGGGCAGTTCGTGCGCGTCGGCCACCCCGAGCACGGTGCGGGACTCCAACGCGGAGAAGGTACGCAACCCGATCCGGTACGAGAGGTGGGTGTCCAACCCACGCAGCCGCCCCTCCTCCAGCCGCTGGCTGGCCAGCAGCAGGTGCACGCCGAGCGACCGGCCCAGCCGGCCGATCTGCACGAACAGGTCGATGAAGTCGGGCTTGGCGGAGAGCAGCTCGGAGAACTCGTCGCAGATCAGCAGCAGCGACGGCAGCGGGGCCAACGGGCTGCCGGCCGCCCGGGCCCGTTCGTAGTCGCGCACGCTGGCGAAGTTGCCGGCGCGCCGCAGCAGCTCCTGACGACGGACCAGCTCCCCGTTGATGGCGTCCACCATCCGGTCGACCAGGGGCAACGCGTCGGCCAGGTTGGTGATCACGGCCGCGGTGTGCGGCAGCCGGTCGAACGGGGCGAAGGTGGCACCGCCCTTGAAGTCGACAAGCACGAAGTTGAGCTGCTCGGAGCTGTGCGTGGCGGCGAGCCCCAGCACCAGCGTGCGGAGCAGCTCGGACTTGCCGGAGCCGGTCGCCCCGATGAGCAGGCCGTGCGGGCCCATGCCGTCCTGGGCGGACTCCTTGAGGTCCAGCTCGATCGCACCGCCGTCCGCACCCACCCCGATGGGCACCCGCAAACGGTCCCGGGCCGAGCGCGGCAGCCAACCCTGGTCCGCCGTGAAGCTCTCCGGGTCGCCGAGACCGAGCAGCTCGGGAAGGCCCAGATCGGCCTGGAGCGGGGCGTCCGGCCCGCGGGCCGCACCGGCGAGCCGCAGCGGCGCCAACCGTCGGGCCACCGCTTCGGCGTCGGCCAGCTCCAACTGGTCGGCGGTGCCCACCTCGGCGTGCCCGTCCGACGACCACGAGTGCAGCCGCCGGCCGTGCAGCTCCAGCAGCAGGGCGTACCGGTCCAGCAGCCGAGGCGGCGGCGTGTCCAGGTCCAGCACGGTGACCGCGTCGATGCCGCCGTCACCGGTCAGGTCACTGGCGCCGGTGAGGTCCCCGCCGTCCAGGACGACCACCACGTGCGGGCCGTCGGTGGCCGGACCGGTCGGGCTGAACCGGGACCGGCTGGCCAGCACGTCGGCGAGCAGCCCTTCCAGTTCGGCGGCGGAGCTGGTGACCAGTCGTACCGGGCCGAGCGCGTCGGTGCGGCCGGGGTGGTGGGCGTGCGGGAGCCACTTCACCCACTCCCAGCAGGCCCGGCGTTCCGGCCCGGCACAGACCGCGACGAGCAGTTCGTCGGGGGCGTGGAAGACCGCCAGTTGGGTCAGCACGGCCCGGACCAGCGCCTGCGCCGCCGGATCACCGGTGGGTGGGCCGCCGGTGGTCGTGGTGGTCGCCCCGGCGCGGCCGGCGGGCCGCACGTGCACCCGGGCGAAGCTGCGCAGCGACAACGCCACCGGCAGGTCCGGCACCACGGAGTACGCGTCCAGGAAGCGACGCAGCGCTCCGGCGGTCATCGGCTCCAGCTCCTCCAACGGGCGGGTGACCGGTGCGACGAGCGGGGTGGCCAGGGTCTGTGGCCCGACGGCGACCCGCACCACCGCGAAGTCCGGGTCGCCGGGGCGGCGCTCCCAGACCCGGTGGCTGTCCACCGTCGACCAGAGCCCGCCCGGATCCGGGTGCCGGTAGTAGAGCCCGGCCCGCTGCTGCCCCGCGGTCCGTCGGACCCGCCGCCGCAGGGTGGCCAGGTGACGCAGGTACTCCCGTCGAGCGGCCATCATCTCGGACTTCTTCGGGGTGCCGGAGGCGCTGCCCCAGGAGGTCACCAGCATCGCCAACGAGGAGAGCCCGAACATGCCGCCCACCACGTACGAGTAGGCACCGCCGCCCCGGCCGAACATCATCGCCATCGCCACCGTGCCGCCGAGCATGGGCAGCAGCATGAGCATCTGCTGCCAACGTCCGCCGGTCACCACCGGAATCTCCGGCGGCGCCTCGACCGGCAGCTCACCACCGGGGATCTCCGGCGCTGGTCGGCGCGGCGGGCGCTTGATGACGACGGTGGACACTCGGCCTCCTGACAGCGCTGGGTAACCCGAGCCTGGCTCATCGTAGGTAAAGTCCTGTCGTCCGCGCAGCCTCCGATCCCAGTCGATATGGAGATCAGTCGATGACTACCGGGCTGGCCCGCGTCACCATCAGCGCGCCGCAACGACGGGTGGACGTCGCCCTGCCGGAGCAGGTGCCCCTGGCCGAGTTGCTGCCCGACGTGCTCCGGCACGCCGGGGTCGGGCTGGCCGACGACGGCGAGCAGCACGGCGGTTGGGTGCTTCGCCGGACCGACGGCGCGCTGCTGGTGAGGCCCAGGCGCTGCTGCCGCAGGGGGTCCGCGACGGCGAGGTGCTGCACCTGGTGCCG
>NZ_JAEVHL010000054.1 GCF_016803395.1 Micromonospora tarensis
CCCGCGCCCCGCGCCCCGCGCCCCGCGCCAAGATCGTGCTCGATCCTGGATGTGGTGGTCTGGTCTAGCGCCGGAGGCCCCTCGATCCTGGATTGAGCGCGATCTTGGCGCTCGGCACGCCGCCGACCCCGCCTCGTCACCATGATCGACTCGACGTTCTTGACGTCGGGCCCTTCCACACCGCCCCGACACCGCGTTAGCGAGGACGCCGAGTTGATCATCGCGAACAACCAGATCGCAGCCCGCGCGCCGCCCAGGCCGCACCTCCGCGAACAACCGGACCACATCCCGCGCGCGCCGGTCAGCCGGACGCGCGACCGGCGGGGAGTAGGCCGCAGGACCACGTTTCGGGTACGGCGAAGGCCCCGCCCCCGGCGATCCGAAGATCGCGGGAGACGGGGCCTGTCGTCGTCAGCGGGTCACTTACCGCCGGCGAGCTTCTCCCGCAGTGCGGCGAGCGCCTCGTCGGTGGCCAGGGTGCCGGCCGGCTCCTCGGCCTGCCGGCTCGGGGCCGGGCTGGACGAGGAGGTGGTGCCACCGCCGCCACCGGCAGCGGCCGGGACGACCGGAGTCGGGTTGGCAGCAGCCTCGGCGTCGGCGGCCCGAGAGGTCTGCACCTGCTTGGTGTGGGCCTCCCAGCGCAGACGCGCCTCGGCGTACTGGTTCTCCCAGGTCTCGCGCTGCTTGTCGTACCCCTCGAGCCACTCGCCCGTCTCCGGGTCGAAGCCCTCCGGGTAGATGTAGTTGCCCTCGGTGTCGTACGTCGCGGCCATGCCGTAGAGGGTCGGGTCGAAGTGCTCCTCGCCCTCGACGAAGCCCTCGTTGGCCTGCTTGAGCGACAGCGAGATCCGGCGACGCTCCAGGTCGATGTCGATGACCTTGACCATGACCTCGGAGCCGACCTGGACGACCTGCTCCGGGATCTCCACGTGGCGCTCGGCCAGCTCGGAGATGTGGACCAGACCCTCGATGCCGTCGTCCACCCGGACGAACGCACCGAACGGAACCAGCTTGGTGACCTTACCCGGCACGATCTGCTGGATCGCGTGGGTGCGGGCGAACTGCCGCCACGGGTCCTCCTGGGTCGCCTTCAGCGACAGCGAGACCCGCTCGCGGTCCAGGTCGACGTCCAGGACCTCGACCTCGACCTCCTGGCCCACCTCGACGACCTCGGACGGGTGGTCGATGTGCTTCCAGGACAGCTCGGAGACGTGCACCAGACCGTCGACGCCGCCGAGGTCCACGAAGGCGCCGAAGTTGACGATCGAGGACACGACGCCCTTGCGGACCTGGCCCTTCTGCAGCTTGTTGAGGAACTCGGTGCGCACCTCGGACTGCGTCTGCTCCAGCCAGGCCCGGCGGGACAGGACCACGTTGTTGCGGTTCTTGTCCAGCTCGATGATCTTGGCCTCGAGCTCCCGCCCGACGTACGGCTGCAGGTCGCGCACACGACGCATCTCGACCAGGGAGGCGGGCAGGAAGCCGCGCAGCCCGATGTCGAGGATGAGGCCGCCCTTGACCACCTCGATGACCGAACCGCGGACGACGCCGTCCTCGTCCTTGATCTTCTCGATCGTGCCCCAGGCCCGCTCGTACTGTGCCCGCTTCTTGGAGAGGATCAGACGACCCTCCTTGTCCTCCTTCTGGAGAACCAGGGCCTCGATGTGGTCACCAACCGTCACAACCTCGGCGGGGTCCACGTCGTGCTTGATCGACAACTCCCGAGAGGGGATGACGCCCTCGGTCTTGTAGCCGATGTCGAGCAGGACCTCGTCCCGATCGACCTTGACGACGGTGCCTTCGACAATGTCGCCGTCGTTGAAGTACTTGATGGTCTCGTCGATCGCGGCGAGGAAAGCCTCCTCGGAACCGAGATCGTCGTGGGTGACCCGGGTGGCGCTCGAGGGGGCCTCGATGCTGCTCGTCATGTGGGCGGTTGCTCCGGTCGGTGGGTTGTCACAGCAGGCTGGTGTGTCGCAGTGACCTGTTCGCGCCAGCGGATCCGTCGCCGGGCACACCGAACGATCGCCTAGTGAGATCATGATGTGGCTCCGTCGACCGCGCACCTGCTCCCTGCCGAGGCAACGCGATCCGCGAGCGCATCGTCTAGCCTACCGTGCGCATTACCACAGCGTGCAAGCCCTCCCGGCTTCTCTACGTGTGATGAGCTGCGAAAGCCGAACAATCGCCCGGAAAACACCACTGCTGTCTCCTGCGTCACAGCAGCCCCAACCGGCACCGCCCCGGGCGCTCCGGCGGGTCGGGCCGCCCAGCGCGCCTGTCGGCCACGGTGGGGCCTAGCGTGGGCGCGTGGATGACGACAGCCGGGTCACCCGGCGCCGGGTGGGTGACGCCGAGGCCCGCCGGGCGAACCGCGGCTGGTGGGACGCCGACGCCGACGACTACCAGGCTGAGCACGGCGGGTTCCTGGGCGACGTGGACTTCGTCTGGTGCCCGGAGGGACTGCGCGAGGCCGACGCCCGGCTGCTCGGCGACCTGTCCGGGCGGCGGGTGCTGGAGGTGGGCGCCGGCGCGGCCGCCGCCGCCCGGTGGCTGGCCACCCAGGGTGCCTGGCCGGTCGCCTTCGACCTGTCCGCCGGCATGTTGCGGCACGCCGCCAAGGCCGCCGACACCACCGGGGTACGCGTACCGCTGGTGCAGGCCGACGCGCTCGCCCTGCCCTTCGCCGACCGGTCGTTCGACATCGCCTGCACCGCGTTCGGCGCGATCCCGTTCGTGGACGACTCGGCGGCCCTGCTCGCCGAGGTGCACCGGGTGCTGCGGCCCGGCGGGCGGTGGGTGTTCTCGGTGACCCACCCGATCGAGTGGATATGATCTTGCATGAACATGACGCCCTGCTCAAGGGGCCAATGAAAGGTTCCGCGCTCTCCCGGTCTGAGTCATGAGGCGGCGGGGCGGCGGGCAATGAAGATGGCGGTGCCGGGGAACAGCCGGCCGCGCATCGGGCTCCACTGGCCCCAAACTTCTTCGTGTCCTGGCGGCCACTCCGGTTCAAGGACGTCACGAAGAATGAAGCCGGCTGCCGTCAGACTCCGGACGTGATCACCGAACGTGCGGTGCTGCTCGATATAGGTGGGCACGCCTGCCGTGTCCTGCTCGACGTACGGACGGCGGTCAAAGTAGGAGTTGACAGCCATCAGCCCTGCCTCGCTCGGCTCGTCAAGAAAAACCCAACGCATCGGGTGGTAGGTGGCAAAGACCCACGCCCCGCCTGCGCGCAGTACGCGGAATACCTCACGCATGAGGGCTTCGGTGTCGGTGATGAACGGGACGGCCCCGAACGCGGTGTGCACCGTGTCGAACGTTTCGGCCGGGAACGGCATCGCTAGGGCGTCAGCCTGCACGAGCGGCACTGAGACGCCCGAACGGCTCGCGGCCTTTCGTGCTTGGCGCAGCATGCCGCTAGATAGGTCCAGGGCCGTCACGTCGGCTCCCTGCCCGTCCAGCCACCGGGAGCCGGCAGCCGCGCCGCACCCTAACTCCAGCACCCGCGAGCCCTTCACGTCACCGAGTAGCCGGGCGTCTGCTTCGCGCAGACCTTCAGGGCACCAGACCAAATCCACATCGCCGAGGAACGGTCCGTGGGCCTCCTGGTAGCCGTCCGCGTCCGCGTCCCACCAACTTCGACTCGCTGCCCTGTTCTGGGTGCCGGAAACAGAACGACGGCTGACGACGGGTTCTAGGGACGACGGGGGCTCGGTCATCCTGGTAACGGTACGGATCGGGTGGTTTCCATGGCGACCGGTCGGACAACGAAACCGGGACGGCTCGTTTCGAGTCCGTCCCGATTCGCGTACGTGTCAGGTTAGGCCAGATTCTCCCAAGGACCCGAACCGGCGGCGGCGAAGGTTCGCAACTCGTCCAGTTCGTCAGAGCGGTGCCCGGCTGGGACGGCGGACAGCAGATCACTTACGCCTACTCCCACGACGCGGACGTCATGGCGGAGTCGCTTGATCGCGTCCAGCGCGAATGCCACACCGCCGGCCGTATCGCCGTGCGTCACCATGGCACGCCCGTAGTAGATCCTGGCGTCCGCCAGCCAGACCGGCACCGGACGCAACACCGGCTCGGCTTCGGCGAATGCTCGATCGGCCTCCTTCATCGATCCGATCCGGCACTCCAGGTAGCTATTAAAGGATGCCGTTCGCTGGACCGGGCCAGCCACTTTCGACATCTCGGAGTCAGAGAGCCCGTCCGCCACTCGTCGCATACCAGCGACTGCCCTTCGGCCGTCGGTCAGGTTCTCGGTAAGGGCGTGGACGTGCACCAG
Source organism: Micromonospora tarensis (assembly GCF_016803395.1). GTDB lineage: Bacteria > Actinomycetota > Actinomycetes > Mycobacteriales > Micromonosporaceae > Micromonospora > Micromonospora tarensis. The sequence goes on from NZ_JAEVHL010000054.1 coordinate 4,292, forward strand.
GGCCGAGTACGCCTCAAGAGCGCCGAGAGTGGGCACGGTCGAAAGGCTCAGGGTTTCGTCAACTCCGTTGATTGTCTCCTGGACCGTGTAGCCCTCGTAGATACCGCGTGACAGAGCGCGACCCCGGACGTAGACCCGCGTCGGGATGTGCTCGCTTCGGTCCGCGAGGTGAGCTGCCGTGCGATACCAGTTGCGGGCAGCCGACACGTCGCCCTGATTGCCGAGCCACAACCCGTACAACTGTCCCAGCTCGGCAACGGCTCTCAGGCGCTCGGGCGTCTTGCCTCGGTCTGCGATCTGGTGCCGAGCGATCATGAGCTGACTGAGCAGAGAGCGGCCGAACTCAGCCGAGGGCTCCGTAACGAAGCGCCTGTTATACGCCTCAATGGTGGCGTTCCAGTCCTCGCTTCCATCGGCGGTGTCGAGTAGTCCGTCTCGCACGAGATCGGCAAGGACGGTCAACCCCAGGCCACCCATGGTTGCTGCCGCGCCGATGCTCGCCAACATTGCTCGTCGCTTCACGTTGTCTCCCTGTCCATCGCCAAGCTCTAGAAGGACGGAGAGCAGCGGGGATGTTCCTAGTTCTCGGTCGCACGCGGCGGCGAAATCAGGACTTGCTTGCCTGCGGCCAGTTTCGACGTGGCCAATCTCTGATTTGTGATATCGGGTCCGCGTTGCCAGCGCCGAAAGACTGAGGCCCGCTGCCTCACGTATCGATCTCAGCACTTGCCCGAAGGTATCGACCATAGGAACACCCCAACTGTCGACGGTTGTAGACGGCGAGGTACTTCAACAAGCGTGTTCGCCTCGCAACGCTGTGTCCAGTCGCGGCGGCTGGCGAACCGAGACATCCCAGCCGCCGCGACCTCAGAATAGCGACCTTTGTCGATCATGAGTAGGCGCGCGGTTGGTGTGCCTGGCTGCTGACCAGCCGGATCACCCTCCCTAAGGCGATCAGCGCGCCGGCTCGCCTGAGGGGGACGGGATGAGCGCTACCACCACCTATTACGGGGCTTCCGCGGAGGATCAACTGACCGAGGCACAGCGGACGCTCGACGTGCACACCACATCCAGCGCGAACGGCCGATGCCTGGCCTGCGACACCCCCGGTCCCTGCTACAAGCGGGAAGGGGCGGTGACTGTCTTCTCTCGGACACTGCGTCTACCCAGGCGGCGACCTGGAGGAAGCCGGCCTGAGCTGATCAACGCGCGTCGAGTGCGCGTCCCTGCGCTGCTTCCGGCTCGGTAGGCCGTCGCCATGCCAAGTGCTACTGCTGCCGTCACACCGTCACGCGCCGCTGCGGAGCGCGTGAAGGCTAACCCGGCAGCCGAGTATCTGACTCCTGACATTGTGGCGGATGCTCGTCGGTTGTTAGGGGCTCGGTTGGCGGCAACACGCAAGGGTGTTGGTGTCACTCAGGTAAGGCTCGCGCGCCTGGTGAGGTGGTCACGGAGCACGGTTGCCAATGTGGAGACGGCGCGGCAGTTCGCCCCGCATGAGTTCTGGATTGCCTGCGACGTGGCGTTGGGCGCGGGTGGACTGCTGGTAGCGGAGTGGGAGCGCACAGAGGCGCTGTCACATCGCCTGCGGGAACAGACAGTGACGGAACTTGTTCGGCAGCGCCTAACTCACGCTTCGCCAATGTGCGTGTGCCGCGACCTGCGACGACTACTCCGCTTGGCTGATTCGTTGCGGTCCCCCGGGATCTCGTCCACCGCTTCTGCGGAAGGGGATGGAGCCGGCCATGGATGACGATGACGCGGACCTGATTCGTCCCCGGCATCGACCGCATCGTTCGCGTCGATTTCCTGGCGGTAAGCCCTGCGCCTGTCCGTCGTGCCGTGCGGTACGGAAGCGGCAGCGGAAACCGCCAGGCTCGGCGGTGGAACCCTCTGGCTCCTTCCCAACTTTCACTGCGCCTTCGCTGCCACCGACTGCGTTGGTTCGGGCGTTAGAGGGGCCAACGCAGATCGATTGGACTCGCGCGGCCGAGATGGTGACTCGGGGTCAGCTTGGCCGCGCGCAAGGAATCGCACCCGTCGGAAGGAGCAGGCCCCCTCGCACGTCAGCTCACGGCACGGAACCCGTCAGCTCTCACATCAAAGGAGACACGGCACCATGACCGACACGATCACTGGTAACCCGACGATCGAGGCTTACACCGGCCCGATTGACCTGTCCCGTCCGCACTTCGTGGGTGTCGGTGGGTCGGCGATGTCGGGCCTGGCCCGTTTGTTGGCCGAACTGGGCCACGAGGTCAGCGGCAGCGACCTGAACGACTGCGCCACACTCGCGGTCCTGGGCGCTGCGGGCGTGCGGATCTACCTGGGGCACGACGCCTCCCACGTGGACGGCGCGAGCTGCGTCGTTTACACCACGGTTGCCCAAAACGCACCGGAGATTGGGGCGGCCCGCGCTGCCGGTATCCCGGTGGTTCACCGGGCGCAGGTCCTCGACGCGCTCAGCGCCAATCGGCGGCTCGTCGCGGTGTCCGGCTCGCACGGCAAGTCCACCACGACCGGCATCCTGGCCCACATCCTGCGCACCCTCGGCGAGGACCCGACGTACCTGATCGGGGCCGATGTGACCGGGCCTCTGTCTGGTGCCCGTCTCGGGGGGTCCCGGCTGCTGGTCGCTGAGGCGGACGAGTCGGACCGGTCGTTCCATTTCCTCCGCCCGTCGATCGCCGTCATCACCAACGTCACGGACGATCACCCGGAGAACTTCGTCAACCACGCCGCGGTGATGCGTGCCTACGTCGAGTTTGGCTGCCGGATCGCTTCTCACGGGTTCTTGATCGTGAACGCTGACTGCGTGGGTGCGAACGTGGCCGCCGAGGTCATCGCTGATGAGCGACCTGATCTGACGGTGCTGCGCTACGGCCGGAGCCGTACGGCCGATATCTGTCTGCTCGATGTGCACGCCGAGGGGTGGAGCGTTTCGGCGACCGTCCGGATGCCGAACGGGACGACGGTGCGGCTGACTCTGCCGACCCCGGCGGCGCACCACCTGGAGAACGCGGTTGCGGCCGTGTCGTGCGCGGTGGCCCTGGGCCTGGACCCCACCGATGCGGCGGGCGCGGCGTGCACCTTCGCGGGGGTTCGCCGTCGCTTCGAGCACGTCGACACTCGGGCCGGCGTGACGCTGGTCGACTCCTACGCCGACCACCCGAAGGAGATCGCGGCTGACCTGGAAGCCGCGCGCACGTTGGCTCGTGGCCGGGTCATCGTGGTGTTCCAGCCGTCCGGACACGCCCGGGTGCTGGCCTTCAGTTCGCGGATCGGCCGACTCCTGGCGGACAAGGCCGATTACGTCCTGCTGCTCGACGTACACGGCACCGTGCCTCAGGGGCGACCGGCGGCCGACGCAACAGTCATCGTGACGCACCTGCGCGACGGCAAATACTGCCTGCCGCTTGGCGCGGATCATGTCGCGCGGATCGTCGGGGGGATGGCTGGTCGCGGTGACGTGGTGCTGACGATGGGCACCGGTGACGTGACCGGCTACGGTGCGGCGATCCTGGACGCCCTGAGCCAGCGTTCCGGGGTGGCGTTGTCCGTGTGATCCCTACGCCTGGGCGGTGACAGCGCCGGGTTCCTCGATCAGCTTGTCGGCGAGCGCGAGGAGCCCGGCGCTGTTCGATGCCTTCACCAACACGACATCGCCCGGCCGTAGCCCATCGCGCAGCAACCCCCACGCCTGCGGCACGTCCGCCGCCCGATCAACCGCCGTGCTGCTGCCGGCGGCCCCAGCCGAGTACTGGTCGGCGTTCGTCGCGCCGATCGCCACCAGCCACCCGGCCCCGATCTCGGCTACCTGCTGTCCGATCTCGCGGTGCACCTGTGCGGCGTGCTCGCCCAACTCATTCATCTCACCCAACACCGCGACCGCCCGTTGGTCGTCCCCGGTCATGGCGTGCAGGGCGCGTAGTGCGGCGCGCATGGCGTCGGGTGCGGCGTTGTAGGCGTCGTTGATGATCGTCACCCCGTCCGCGCGGGTGGTGACCTGCATCCGGCCTGGTGACACGGCCTCGGCTTGCGACACGGCCTCGGCTACTGCCCCGATCGGGTGGCCCAGACCGAGAGCGACGGTCGCGGCGGCAAGCGCGTTGGACGCCTGGTGCAACCCGTACAGGCGCAACCGCACCTCGGCGGCCTGGCCAGCGTGCACGAGCCGGAAGCCAGCCCGGCCCAGCTCGTCCAACGTCACGTTCTCGGCCCGCACGTCCGCCGGGTTCTCGATCCCGTAGGTGAGCACGCGGGCGCGGGTACGGCTCGCCATGGCGGCCACCAACTCATCGTCGGCGTTGAGCACGGCCAATCCGCCGTCGCCTGCGTCTGGCAGGGCTTCTACGATCTCGCCCTTGGCTTGGGCGATGTTTGCCACTGATCCGAACTCGCCAAGGTGCGCGTGCCCGACGCGGGTAACGATGCTGACGGTGGGCGGGGCGATCCCCGTCAGGTACGCCACATGCCCGATCCCGCGTGCGCCCATCTCCAACACGAGATAGCGGGTGTCGGCAGTGGCGCGGGTGACCGTGTACGGCAACCCAAGCTCGTTGTTGTTCGATCCACGGTTAGCGACGGTCGGACCGAACACCGGGAGCACCTGGGCCAGGATGTCTTTGGTCGACGTCTTGCCTACCGAACCGGTCACACCGATAACCGTGGTGTGCGGCAGCCGATCGACAACCGCGCGGGCGATGCGTCCGTAGGCGGTGGGCACGTCCTCGACGACCACCGCCGGGACGCCGACCGGTCGTGACGCCAGCACGGCCGCCGCGCCGGCCTCGATCGCTTGGGCGGCGTAGTCGTGCCCGTCGACGCGCTCACCGGGCAGTGCTACGAACATTCCGCCGGGCTCCACGCGTCGGCTGTCGAACACGACCGGGGCGGTGATCGTCACCGTGTCGGGAGCGTCGTGGACGGCCCCGCCGACAACGGCCGTGATCTCTTGCAGGGTCATCGGATGCACGGGTTGAACCTACCGCGCGATCTGCTGCGGTGTGCGTGCCATCTGCGGCAGCGCCCGAATGACAGCCGAGGTATTTCCTTGATGCTTTGGTGACGGGGCGACGGCTGATCCGCTGCTGTGGGCTGGCGGTCCCGTAATAGCGCGTCGCCCCGTCATCACCCTGAAGCGTTGCCGGACGGCAGGATGTCGGACCCTGCCGTCCTGGAGCCGCTCGGGTGCTTGGTGGGAGCGGCGGGCACGGTTTTCCCCCGACCCCGCCCGCCGCTCCGATGCCGGTGAGTTTATCGATCTGTGCTGGTCGTCGTGCTGGTGTTGGGGTTGGTCACCTGTTCGGGTAAGGGGCGGGTCTTGTTTTACTCGGCGTCAGCTACTGTCGCGAGCGCTACTGGTGGTATGCCAAGCTGTGGTTTATGTACCGCAATTCGCGCGTCCGTCGCCGAAGCTTGCTAGCGCGGTTGGCGGTGCATCGGCGGTTGCGTTCGACTCGGGGGCTGTTGCCGAAGCCACGGACGCGGGCGGCGTGGGTGACGTGGGCGGATGAGCAGTACGACGCGGTGGCCGATGCGATCTATGAGCAGGTGTGGCAGGTGCAGGCGGCCGGTGAGGACACGGCGATGGTGATGCTGCCGGTGGATGATCCGAGGTTCCCGGCGGCGGTGCCGGTAGTGGAGCCGGCGGGGTTGTCGGAGGCGGCGTGGGCGCGGCGGGCGTTGGCGGATCGGTTGTTTGACGGCCTGGTCGATCCGGAGCCGGGTGTGTGGTACGGCAACGAGAACGTGGTGTTGTCGGCGGCGTGGCCGTCGAGCGTGGATGAGGCGCCGGGGGCGAGGGAGGCGTTCATCGAGGCCGCCGGGGTGCTGGAACGAGAAGGGCGGGCGGCGTTGCGGGTGGGGTCCGGCCGCGGTGGTGTGGTGCTGCGGCTGCACGGGCCTGCCTGGTCGTTGGTGTTCCGGGTGTCTCCGGTGGTCCGGCCGATCCTGGTGTGCGTGGACGGGCTGCCGGATCACTGCTTCTGGATTCAGGAGACGGCGCAGGAACGCGACCTAGTGCGCGGATCGGTAAGCCGGGTCGTGGAGGTAGCGTCCCGCAATGGGTGGGGCGGGGACAAGGACGCGGAGTCGGCGGAGTCGGCGGAGTCGGTGTAGCCATCCGGCCGCCCGTGGCTGGGTGCACACTCGCGGGCGGCCGGACTCTGCCGGGTTCAGGTGTCGCGGCGGGGCTGCTGGGTGAGCGTGAGACGGGTGCGTCCGCGTAGGAGTCGGGTGATCTGCCGGACGGCGGTGTTGCGCCGCTGGGAGGCGTTGTGGGCGGACATGCCGAGGTCGGCGGCGACGTCCTTGAGTCGTTCCCGGCGGATGTAGGTGCGGCGGACAAGTTCGGCGTTGGTGGTGTCGATGCGCGCGGTGGCGGGTCCGGCGGCGGAGCGTTGCACGAGGGCGGCTAACACGGCCTCGGCGGCTTGGGCGTCGTTGGCGTCGGCCTGGCCGGGTTGCGGGCCGGCGCTGCCGTGCTGGTCGGCAACCACCGCCGTCATCGTCTCCTCGTCGCCGATGAGGACGAGTTGGGATAGGCGGTTGTCGTCGTCCTCGTCGAGTCGGGCGAGGCGGGTGTGGTATTCGGTGAGGGTTTCGTCGTCGCGGCGGCGGCGTTGGCGTCTGCGCCGCTCGGTGCGTCCGCTCACCCGGTCGTAGGCGGTGCCGCTAAGCCGGTGGTAGATGTTGGGCCGGCTGGCGTCGAAGCGCCACGACAGGATGCCGTCGCGGGTGTGCGTCTCCCGCATCCGGGTCAGGAACTCGATCATGAGATCGATCTGCACACCATCGCGCCGCCACTTGCGGCTGCCTTTCGGGGTGAGGCGGCGGGCGCGGTCGTAGAGGCCGCCGAAGCCGACGCCGAGGGCGTAGAGGCTCCACTGTTTGCGCATCGGGCCGGCGTGGTCGCGGTAGGAGGCCACGATATGCCGCCATACCCGGTCTTTGGTCTGCACGTCGATCGTGGTGCGGGCGATGCGGTGCAGCACGTAGCGGGGCGTGGCCGGTCTGGGATCGTCGGTTCCGTCGACCCATCCGCGCGGCACACCGACAATGCATTTAGCGGCGGCGTAGCTGACCATGCCGAGGGGCATCTTCGGTAGCGGGATCAGGTCCAGTTCGTGCGGGGTGTCGCGGGCGGGGCGCGGGTCCTCCGGTAGCCACCGGTCGGGTTCGTCGAAGACCAGCGGGCCGGCGAGGATGCCGCGCGTGTGCCTTCTGGGCACCTGCTTATCGGGCACGAGTTCGTGTCCTCCCCACGTCGCTCGGGCTGGGTGGGACACGCCGGTCCGCCTGTCGGCGGTGATGAGCCGGGATCGACGGTGACCCCCGGGTGCGGCCCCGGCGTGCTGCGGACACCGCCGGGAGTCGCACAAGCGTACGAGAGATCGCGTGTGGGTGCCACGGTGTTGTGCGGCCCCCCGCTGCGACGCTCGTCGTCGCCCAGCTCCACAACCGACAGCCGGACCGGATGCCCCCGCTGCCGGCCTGGCCTTGATCCCCAGCGTAACCGTGCGTCGAAAAAATCTTCGCACTCAAGTTGTGGATCTTGTGAGGTTTAGGTGAGGGCGTTCCCTTCTGTGTAGGTAGAGGCACTGATCAGCCGGCGGCATCGCCACGGCCCGGCCATCACGGGAAGGAGAACGGCTCGGGCTCGCATGGACCGCCACGCATCCGGCTTCCCGCCCTGCTGCTCCTGGGAGTGTTCGCGCTGGTGAGCCCGGCTATTCGAGGGCAAGCCGGCTTGCCGGCGCGGCAGCACCTCAAACCTTGACTAGGCACCGGCCCTGGCGGCGTCGTCGGCGCTTGTGGCGGCTGTGGCCTGGGAGTCTCGGCTGATGTTGGCCGCATCGGTCAGGATCGGTCGCGGTTCGGGCGTGTCGTCTGGCGTCCTGGTGGCGGTTGTCGTTCCGGCTCGCGTCCCGTGGGCCGCCGCTGGACGTTGCCGGCTCCTGCCGTCGTCCGCAGTGGATGGCTTCGGGGTGGCGCGTGCTCGTGGTCGGGGTTCGCCGATGGGGTCCTGATGTCTGGTCGCTGTGCTGCTGGTCGTCTCCGGTGTTTTGTGCGCTCTGTTTCCTCTGGGACGGGGCGGGGGACCGGCCGAAGGCCGCAGCCCCCGACCCGCCCGCCCCTTTCCCCTTCCTTCTCTCTCGCGGGATCGGTCATGCCGATTCCGTTTCTTGACCAAGTAGGGAAACTCGTACGCACCTTGACTCTCCGGGGTGTTGACCTTGCTCGCCTTGGCGTCCTGGTCGTCCTGGCCCTAATCGCCTGGAACCTCGGTACGCGGCGTCTGCGCCGGTCCCCGCTTGCCCGTCCCGCTCGTGGCCCGCCGGCTGCGAGCTGTCCGGCGTCCGCTCGTCCGGTCGCGTCGGGCTAGGCGTCCTCCATACCCATGGAGGCGTAACCGCTCTGTCTGTCCTTAATGGAGGTTTTCGTGTCCCGTCGCACTCATAGCTCTTACATCGCGTCGATCCGGCTGTGCCTCGTGCTACCGGCGGTGCGGAGTCGCGGCCCGCCCCGGTTAGCCCGACTCCGCTGCCCCTGTCCCGACTACCGCACAACCTGTACGGCCTGCACGACCCAACCAACCTCACTGTCTTTGGAGCTTGTTGTGAACAGCATTCCTGTTGATCTTTCCCGCTTGTCCGGCCTGCTGTGCGTGGCTGCGCCGGAACGCAAGACTGACCTTGATGGCGTGATCCGTAAGGATCGTGACGGCAATGCCCTGTGGGTGACCGGGGTTGCGGTGCGCCGGTCCGGTACCCGTAAGGCATCGGTGATCGATGTTCAGACCTCCGCCGAGCCGGAAGGCGTGACGGAGGGAAGCCCGGTCGGCCTGACCGAGTTGGACGTGTCGCTGTGGGAAATCGAGGGCCGGCACGGCCTGTCCTACAAGGCCGCGTCCGTCTACCCGGTTCGTCCTCGCACTGAGGGCGGTGCCGGTCCGGCTCCGGTGCCGACTGCGCCTCAGCGTGAGCGCGGCGGTAAGGCGACCGGCTCATGAGCGCCGCTGACCTGATTCACGGGTGCGGCAACGACCGGCCCGGCACGAGCGAGCTGGACGTGATCCGGCTCATGGCCTCCGGCGTCGCCGATCTGGCCGACGCGATCGAGTCCGCGACCCCGGCCGAGCGGCCCCGCCTCGTCGCGGAGCTGGCCGGCTACCTCGGGGAGACGGCGGCGCGCTGCGGGTGGCTGGCGTCCGTCCTGGCGCACGGCCTGGACTTGGCCGGTACCTACGCCGACGAGTCCGACTACGCCACCGAACACCCGATGACCCGAAGGGGGACCAAGTGATGCCGCCGGCATCGGCACCACCGCCGACGCCTGCGCCGTCCCCCTCGGTGACCCCGTGGATTCCCGACTTCGCGCCGAGAATCCCCGGGCTCACGGTGGAACGGCTCCAGGCGTGGCTACCGACGATCATCACCGTTGCCGTGGTCCTGGTGGCCGTCGTCGTCGCGCTGGTCGTGACCTCGCGGCTGCTGCGTCGGGTGGCACCCCGGACGCATTGGTACCTGATCGGGTTCCCGCTGCTGCGGCTGCGGATGCGCCACTCATGGCGGCATCTGTGCCTCAACGCGGACTTGACCGGCACCGACCGGCCGACCACCGGGCAACTCGGGCCGCTGTTGGTCAAGGGCAGGCCGATCATGCCTGTACTGCCGCTGCTGACCCGCATCCGCCCTCGTTCGTTCGGGGCCACGGCGGTGATCCTGCTGCACCCCGGGCAGGTCCCGGAGCCGTTCGTCAACGCCGCTGAGGCAATGGCGCACGCCTGGCAGGTCCACGCGGTGCGGGTCGACGCGAGGCTACGCGGCCGAGTCCGGCTGACCATCCTTACAGCCGACCCTCTCACATCACCTCGCGCGGGTGCGGGTGGCGGTGCCTGGACAATCGAGCCGCCGCAGAGGTCGGCCGCGGTGGCCTCTGACCCACAGGACGCGATCACCAAATCGGTCACTGCGGCGGTGGCGGTGCCGGCGGACCTGGCGGCCGAGGTGGGCCACCGGGAAGACGGTCAGCGGTGGGCGATCGACCTCGCCACGTTCCCGCACTGGCTGATCACCGGGGCCACGCAGTCGGGTAAATCGACGCTCATCAACGCTGCGGTAGCCCGCTGGGCGTCGCGTCCAGTCGCGTTGGTCGGCATCGACTGCAAGGGCGGCATGGAGTTGGCCCCCCACGCGCCCCGGCTGTCGGCCTTGGCCACTGACCGGGCCGAGGCGGCGGACATCCTGGCCGAACTCGTCGCGGAGACGCAGCGGCGGATGCGGCTGTGCCGCCAACACGGGGCACGCAACATCTGGCAACTGCCCGAGCCTGTGCGGCCGGTGCCGGTGATCGTCGTGGTCGACGAGTTGGCCGAGCTGTACCTAGTCGCCTCACGCGCGGACAAGGACGAAGCGCTCCGTGCGACGACCCATCTTCTCCGGCTGGCGCAGCTCGGCGCGGCATTGGGGGTGCATGTGATCGTTGCCGGGCAACGGGTCGGCTCTGACCTTGGCCCCGGCGTGACCGCGCTACGCGCCCAACTCGCCGGGCGGATCTGCCTTCAGGTCAACGACCCGGAAACCGCCGACATGACGCTAGGCGACCTCTACCCCGATGCGGTTGAGGCGGCCCAGCAGATCGACCCGGCGGTCAAGGGCGTTGCGGTCACCACCGCCGAGCACTCCGGGTGGATCCGCGCCCGGTCGGTGTACCTGCCACCGGAACATCTGGCGGCCGTGATCGCCGGCACGGCACACCTGGCGCCGGTCCTGCCCGGCCTCACTCCACCAGAGCGGCGCGAGTAGAGATGATCAGCCAGACCGACTGGCTTGGCATTGCTCAGAAATCAATGTCGTCGTCGTTGTCTGGTGCCGGCGTCCAGTGGGGTTCCTCTGCGGACGGAATAACGCGTTTCGCTGCTGGACGGGACCTAGCCCACCGGAGAACGTCGTTGCGGCTGCCTTCGATGTTCTCCACGCCGGCCGTTTGGCTGCCCGGCAGCTCGTCTACCCATTTCGCCGACCAGACGATCTGTCGTTGCAAGTCGCGGCTTTTGTAAATGTAGATGGTGCCGTGTCCGGGACGGGGGGTCGGCGTTTCCTGCTCTGGCGTGATCTCACGGTCGCGCACTTCGGCAGGTAGGTAGAAGGCTTGGGTGCGGCGACGAGACTGCTCCATGAGCGGATTCTAGCGGACTGCTTGACGCTCCAACCTGCAAAGCGGATCGAGCGTCGCGCGATCATTTCTCGATCACGCGACGCTCGACCGTTAGGGGCAGTCAATCAGGCAGTGTCCGCCTGCGGGTGCGTCAGGATGGGTTCCATCCGGAGCCGTACCAGGCGCTACCCAACTGCGGCGGGTTGTCCAGGTTGTAGGCACCGGCGGAGTTGCGGTGAAACTTCGGGCTCTTGATGAAGGTGTACCAGCGGCCCGGGTAGGAGCTGGACGGGTCTGTCCAGTCGAACTGGTGAGCGACGCCAGCATGGGCAACGGTGCCCTCATAGGCGGTGTAGCCACCCGACCCGAAACCATTGACCAGTGCACCGGCCCCGTAAGGGCCTCCGCTCCACGTCTTGTACGTCGCGCCGCCGCTGACTGGGTAGCCCTCGGGGTGGGCGCTGCTGAAGTACAGCCGCTCACCTGAGGCCCGGACCTGCTTGGTGCCGCGCGTTGACTCGAACTGGAACGGCTTTGACGTGGAAGAACCACCGCTGAACTGTACGTCGATGAAGAACTCGGTATAGCCCAACGTGGTGCCGTTGTAGCCGTAGATGCCATCGCCGCTGAACTCGGCCCAGTAGTTCGCGACGTAGTACCAGCATCCGAGCGCCGAGCAGGTTCCGGCGTTGGACCGCACCTTCGACGTGTCCGGGCAAATCCATGCACCCTTACGCGCGTTCAGCGGGCTAGAGCACTGATCGGCCCCGGTTGTGGTCGCCGTTTCGGTGTACGCCTTCTCGTTGGCAACTGGGATCGAGCCCGCAACTGCGGGGGCAGCACTCACAGTGAGTCCGCCGACGATCACCAGCATTGCCGCGAGTAGCAGCCTTGCTAACCGTATGAACATGGCCTTCTCTTCCTGGCGGGCGTCGGGCGTCAAACCGCGTGACCCTTCGCCGTCCGCCTCGATATCGGGGGATGGGGCAAGGCGGAAGTCCGGGATCCCGAATCGAAAGACTCCCTCTCGCCTAGCCGAGGCTATGACTGCGCTGCCCGGAGATGTAAGACCGTCGATTGTCGGAGTCGAACTCCGACAACTCAAGAGATTGCCAGATTCGAGATTTGCCGAAAGAGGGATTCCCGTGTCCGAAAGTTTCCACAATGAAGACTTTCAAGATTTGACGTTTACTGACCGGGAGATACTGACCACCGCCACACACCCGGACTTCCGGGCGTGGCTAGCGCGCATCCGTCATATCGGCGGTTGCCAACACCCCGTGCATCTCGTCGGCCACACCCTGACCCTCGACACTGCCACCGGCCGCCTAGTGCACGCCTTCACCTCGGCCGAGCAGCCACACGGCCGGCTCACCATCGCCTGCGGTAATCGCCGGCAATCACGCTGCGAGCCGTGCGCCCGTCTCCACCAGGGCGACACGTATCAGGTCGTCGTGTCGGGGCTCGCGGGCGGCAAGTCCGTCCCTGACGCTGTGCGCAGTCATCCCCGCGTATTCGCCACCTTCACCGCGCCAAGCTTCGGCCGCGTCCACCGGCACGCCACCGATAGCATGTGCCGCCCGGCTCGTCGTGGCGGCGGCCTGGTTTGCACCCACGGGCGGCCTGTGGTCTGCCCAGACCGACACGCGGCCGATGACCCGCTCATCGGGTCGCCACTGTGCCGGGACTGCTACGACTACCCGGCCGCCGTGCTGTGGAACGCCCACACCCGCGACCTGTGGCAGCGCCTGCATCGCAACCTGTACGAATCCTTGGCGTCCTCTCGGGGAATATCGCGAACTGCCGCACGCCACTCGATCCGAGTCGCGTACGCCAAAGTTGCGGAGTACCAACGGCGCGGTTCGATCCACTTCCACGCTGTCATGCGCTTCGACGGCCCAGACGGTCCAGGAGACCCGCCCCCGACGTGGGCCACCATCGGACTTCTGACCGACACCATCCGTACCGCCACCCGGCGGGTCCATCTGGCCGTGGCCGGCACCGAAACCATCTTGCGGTTCGGTGCCCAACTCGACATCCGACCCATCCTGCCCGGCCACGGCAACGACGACCTCACCGAACGCGCCGTGGCTTCCTACATCGCGAAGTACGTCACCAAGCCTGATGTCGCCGGCATCACCGTGGATCGGCCCATCCGCGACGCGATCACCATCTCAGTCCTCCCCGTGACGGACCACGCCCGCATCCTCATCCGCACCTGCTGGACCCTCGGCGGTCGGCCAGAACACAAGGCGCTCAACCTGCGCCGCTGGGCACACCAACTCGGCTACCGAGGCCACATCGCCAGCAAAAGCCGCGCCTACTCCACCACCTACACCGCACTTCGCGCCGCCCGAGAAGAACACCGCCGCGACCAAGCCGACGAACTGCTACCCGACGACCCGGACGCCATGACCGACAAGCGATGGACCTACACCGGCAACGGCTACACCGCCGGCCAAGCCATGTTCGCCGACGCCATCGCCGACGACCTCCAGACCGCTCGGGAAGCGGCACGCGATGCCGATCCGGGGGGTAAGCGCGATGGGCCGTGACACTGCATCGGCCCGGACCAAGCGCCGAACCGATACTGCCGCTGTAAAGCTGGCCGGCAGTAAGGAGCCGCGCCGCGCCGAGCACGTGCGCAAACTACTTGACGGGTGGCCGCCACTGACGGAGGAGCAACGCTCGACGCTTGCTCTGCTTATCCGGAGATCGGACGCCACGGCAGCATGACTGGCCTAGCTTGGTCATGCTGCCGAGAGGCGGGCTTAGCTCGCTCGCCTGGCCGATTCCTTCGGCGTGATCCGCACTGTCTCCGGGTCAAAGCCCTTCCGTCCTCGGACCGCCGGCAGGATGGCGACATCCATAAGCGTGGTGATAATCGCGCGGCGCTGGTCGTTGGTCACCTCGTCGGAGTACCACCACTCCCGCACGTTCGGAGCGGCAACGGCTGGGCCGAGAACATCTACCCTGCCGGCGTCCGCCATCTTGGCCTCGATCTCGGCAATGTCCGCCTCGGCGGCCTCGGTGCCGGCAAGCATCGTTGACCTTGGGATGCGCTTCTTGGCGAAGTCAATCCCGAGTTGCTTGAGCAGCATCCGCGTCGCTTCCAACTCTTCGCCGAGCGCGTCTAGATCCGGGCGGTCGTGGTCGACCAGCAGATCAGCGCCATCTCGTTCGATGATGGCGATCACGACATCACTCACCAGCTCGTCCACCGGCTCTACAGCCCTGCTGACGTGCTTCCCTGTGCGACAGGTGTAGTTCTTCGCCCCGGTCTTCGACTGGCCGCTCATGTTGACCGTCTCGCCACAGACACCACAGCGGGCGCACCCGGTATTCATCCCCTTGGCGGACTTGCCCGTCTTCTTGCGCGCCGGGTTCTCCAGGATCGCCTTGACTGCCCGCCATGTCGCCTCGTCCACCAGGCCCGGCCAGCCGGCCTTTGTAACCACCTCGCCAAGGTGCGAGCGCAAGCCGGCATTGCGCGGGCTGGTAAGCCACTTGCGTAGCGTCTCCGTCCGCCACAGGTTCCCCTGTCCGGTGCGTAGCCCAGCATCGTTCAACGCTCGGACCTGTGACGCGAGGTTGCTCTTGGCAAGAATCGCACGGTAAACGGCCTTCGCGGCCTTGGCCTCCTTGTCGCGCAGCGTCACACGGTCCGGCTCGTAGCCGAAGGGCCGGGGACCGGGGGCGGGGCGTCCCTTCTCGGCGTGCTGGCGATTCGCGCGTTTCTGGCGCTCCGACTTCAACTCCGTCTCGTACCGGGCGTCACTAGCCGCGTTGTCGAAGAACTTTCGCCCCTGCGGCGTCGAAAGGTCGAACGTCATGCCGCGAGCGTAAGAGACGATTACGGGGTGGGGCGCGGTAAGACACGTCTCGTAAAACCGATACTCGTCCGTCTTCGTCTTGAGCAGGCGCTCGCTCGACCACGCGATCACCACGTTGATCTCACCGGACGCGATGAGCTTCAACAGCTTCTCGAAGCCGGGCCGGCGGCGAAGCGCGGTCGAGTCGTTGTCGACGAGGCGGTGTGCCACCCGCCAACTGTTGTAGTCCGCGTGACTCTCGCAGTCCTCGCCCTGGCGGGCGATGCCCTCACCCTCGCGGCTGGTGCCCTTGTGCGGGTCGTCGGAGAGGCGGAGGCAGATCGCGGCTCGCCGGTCCTGGCTGCTCAACAACGTCATGAGTCGATACTAGCAAGATCATACCCTCCCGATGCGCTGGATCTTCCTCGACGACCCGGGCGAGGGCGGGCTGACCGCCGTGCACTCGTACTTCGACCGCTCCCCCTACGTGGAGCAGGACGAGTCCGGGGTGGCCACCTACGTCGAGCAGCACCGCACCCTCGGCGACCGGGTCCGCGAGCTGGTCGGCGCCGGATTCCGGCTGCTGGACCTGGTGGAACCGGAGTGGCCGGTGGGGCACCAGGGGGTCTGGGGGCAGTGGAGCCCGCTGCGCGGCCGGCTCTTCCCCGGTACCGCCATCTTCGTCACCGAGAAGCCCGCCGACTGAGCGCGTCGCACTCTCGGTCCGACCTGCATCGCATCGATCGCCGGTAGGCTCGACTCCATGAGCGCCGAGCCCATCCCGACACCACCTGGCCCCTGGTGTCCGGATCCGATGCGGCAGCAGCGTGCCGACTACACGCTGGAGGACCTGCTCGCCCTGCCGGACGACGCCCCCCGCGTCGAACTCGTCGACGGAGTTATCCAGGTGACACCCTCCCCCACCCTGGGCCATCAAGACATCTCGCTGTTGCTGGCGCACTGGCTGCTGCAACACGTGCCGGCCGAACTTCGGGTCGTCCAGGCCGTCGGCGTCGGGCTGAGCCCCAACACCAGCCGACAGCCGGACGTGCTCCTACGGCGGGCCGGCGTCGATTCCTCGCGGTCCACTCTGCGGCCGGCGGACGTCGTGCTCGCGTGGAGATCGTCTCGCCCGGCACGCGACGGGTCGACCGGTTCGCGAAGCCCGGGGAGTACGCCGCCGCCGGCATTCCGTTCTACTGGCGGATCGAGCAGGACCCGGTGCACGTCTACGCGTACCGGATCGGCGACCGGGTGGGGCCGGGCGGTGAGCGGCAGTACGAGCTGGTCGCCGACGGTGCCGACGTGATCGAGCTGACCGAGCCGTTCGACATCAAGCTGCCGATCGCCGAGATCACCCCGTAGCCGTTTCGCCCCGACCGGGTCGGGTAGCCGAGGACCATGGCCGAACAGCGATTCCACCAGGGCGACCAGGTTTCCTGGTCGGCCCATGGCAGCCGCGCGTACGGCGTGGTGCGGGGCACGATCACCGAGCGGACGCGGCTTCGCGGACGGACCGTGAACGCGTCCCCCGATGACCCGCAGTACCGGGTCCGCAGTGCCGGCACGGGCCGCGACGTGGCCCACCGTCCCGGGGCGTTGCGTCATGAGCAAGGCTGACGACCAGGGCCGGGACACCTACCGGGAGTTCACCGAGGCGGTGAACATGAAGCCCGGCGAGCTGTCCAGCTGGCTCGAGACCGACGAGTCGAAGCAGGTCGGCTGGCACAAGGGCGGCCGTACCGGTGGGGGTGAGTCGGTCGGGCACGAATCCGGCCGGAAGATCATCAACCTGCTCCGCCGCAAGCGCGACGAGCTGTCCGAGGCGGACTACAAGCACATGCGCAAGGTGGTCGGCTACGTACACCGACACATGGCGCAGCGCCCTTCCGGCAACGTCCGCGACACCAAGTGGCGCTGGTCCCTGATGAACTGGGGCCACGACCCCCTCAAGTAACCAGCCCCAGGCACGTCCCAGATCCCCAATCCAGCGATGGGACGCGACGCGACCAGCCCAGCCTGGTCAGGGGTTCCGGGGCAGCCCGACCCGCGCAGGGATCAAGCCTGACCGCCCGGAGCGGGTCGGCTGCCCCGGAACCACCCAACCGCAACCAACACAAATCAGTGATCAGCGCTGTTCCAGTCCCGACCCTCGCCGACCGACACCTCCAGCGGCACCGACAGTGGGTGGGCCGCGCCCATCTCCCGCCGAACCAGCGCCTCCAACGCCTCCCGCTCGCCGGGGGCGACCTCGAAGACCAGCTCGTCGTGCACCTGTAGCAGCATCCGGGAGCGCAGCCCGGCCTCGCCGAGCGCGGTGTCGACGTGCAGCATCGCCACCTTGATGATGTCGGCCGCGGAGCCCTGGATCGGGGCGTTGAGCGCCATCCGCTCGGCGATGTCCCGGCGCTGCCGGTTGTCGCTGACCAGGTCGGGCAGGTAGCGGCGGCGGCCCAGGATGGTCGAGGTGTAGCCGTCCTGCCGCGCCCGGGCGACCACCTGCTGGAGGTAGTCGCGCACCCCGCCGAAGCCGGCGAAGTAGTTCTCCATCAGCCCGCGCGCCTCTTCGGTGCTGATGCTGAGCTGCTGGGACAGGCCGAACGCGCTGAGCCCGTACGCCAGACCGTAGTTCATGGCCTTGATCTTGCGCCGCTGGTCGGCGGTGACCTCGTCGACCGCCACCCCGAAGACCGACGAGGCGGTGGCGGCGTGGAAGTCGGCGCCGGAGTTGAACGCGTCGATCAGCGCGTCGTCGGAGCTGAGGTGCGCCATGATGCGCATCTCGATCTGGCTGTAGTCGGCGGTGAGCAGGCACTCGTAGCCCTCTCCCACCACGAAGGCCCGGCGGATCCGCCGGCCCTCCTCGGTGCGGATCGGGATGTTCTGCAGGTTGGGCTCGGTGGAGGAGAGCCGACCGGTGGCCGCGACAGTCTGGTTGAAGGTGGTGTGGATCCGGCCGTCGTCGGAGACCGACTTGAGCAGCCCGTCGACTGTCGACTTGAGCTTGGCCACGTCCCGGTGGCGCAACAGGTGGGCCAGCACCGGGTGTGGCTGCTGCGCGTAGAGCCACTGCAGGGCGTCGGCGTCGGTGGTGTAGCCGGTCTTGATCTTCTTGGTCTTCGGCAGACCCAGTTCGGTGAAGAGGATCTCCTGTAGCTGCTTGGGCGAGCCGAGGTTGAACTCCCGGCCGACCGCCTCGTACGCGCCCTGGGCGGCGGCCTTCACCTCGGCGGCGAAGTGTGCCTCCAACTCGAACAGATAGTCGGTGTCGGCCGCGATACCGACGGTCTCCATGCCGGCGAGCACCCGCATCAGCGGCAGCTCCACTCCGGCCATCAGCCGGGCGGACTGCTCGCCGTCGCGCGACAGCTCGGCGTCGATCGCGTCGGCCAGGTCGAGGGTGGCGCGCGCCTGGAGCATCAGGTTCTGCTCGACCACCCCCTCGTCGCCCAGCCCGTCGAGGGTGAGCTGGCCGGTCTCCGGGACGTCCACCCGTAGCTCCCGGTGCAGGTAGCGCAGCGCCAGGTCGGTCAGGTCGTAGGACCGCTGGTCGGGGCGGGCCAGGTAGGCGGCGATCTGGGTGTCCCGGACGATGCCGGCCAGCTGCCAACCGTGCGCGACGCAGGCCAGCACGGCCGGCTTGCTGTCGTGCAGCACCTTGGGCCGCTGCGGGTCGGCGAGCCAGGTGGCGAGCGCGCCCTCGTCGGTCGGGTCGAGCCGGGCCGGGTCGACCCAGGCCGCGGCCCCGCCCGCGGTGGCCAGCGCCAGGCCGGTGATCGAGGCGGTGTGCCGTCGGTTGGGGCCGGTGTCGAGCTTGACCGCCAGGCCGACCGGGGTGCCGGTCGGTGCGTGCGTGCTCAGCCACCCGGCCAGTGCGCCAGCTTCGGTGAGCACCTCGCCGGTGAGGTCGAACCCGGACTCGGCCTCCGGCTCGACGGACTCCAGGTACTGGTAGAGACGGTCCCGCAGGATGCGGAACTCCAGGGTGTCGAAGACCTGGTGCACCGCCTCCCGGTCCCAACCGGCCCAGCGGGTGTCCTCCGGGCGCAGCGGCAGCTCCAGGTCGGAGACGAGCCGGTTGATCTCGTAGTTGCGGATCACGTCGGCGAGCCGCTCCCGCAGGCTGTCGCCGGCCTTGCCCTTGATCTCGTCGGCCCGGGCGATAACGCCCTCGACCCCGCCGTACGTGGTGATCCACTTGGCGGCGGTCTTGGGGCCGACCCCCGGGATGCCGGGCAGGTTGTCGCTGGTCTCACCGACCAGGGCGGCGAGGTCGCGGTACTGCTGTGGCTCGACGCCGTACTTCGCCTGGATCGCGGCCGGATCCATCCGGGCCAGGTCGGAGACACCCTTGCGCGGGTAGAGGACGGTGATCTGGTCGTCGACCAGTTGGAAGGCGTCCCGGTCGCCGCTGCTGATCAGCACCGACATGCCCTGGTCGCGGGCCTGGCAGGCGAGCGTGGCGATGACGTCGTCGGCCTCGAAGCCCTCCTTCTCCACCACCGGGATCTGTAGCGCGGCCAGGACCTCCTTGACCAGGCTGACCTGACCCTTGAAGTCGGTCGGGGTCTCGCTGCGGCCGGCCTTGTACTCCGCGTACTTGTCGGTGCGGAAGGAACGGCGGGAGACGTCGAACGCCACGACGATGTGGGTGGGCTGCTCGTCGCGCAGCACGTTGATCAACATCGAGGTGAAGCCGTAGACCGCGTTGGTCGGCTGACCCGTCGTGGTGGAGAAGTTCTCCACTGGCAGGGCGAAGAAGGCCCGGTATGCCATGGAATGTCCGTCGACGAGGAGCAGGCGCGGTGTCGTAGCTGTCACGGCAGCGACTCTAGTCCGTCGTACCGACATCCCTGGCCCTCGGCACGGGGTGCCGCGACGCCGAGCCGAACGCCGGCGGCCGGCCACCCCTCGCAAGGGATGACCGGCCGCCGCTCGGGGTGGCTCAGGCCACGCCGAGGTACGCCTCCTTGACCGACGGATCGTGCAGCAGGTCCTGTCCGGACCCCTCCTTCACGATCGACCGGTCTCCAGCACGTAGCCGCGGTGCGCCCGCGACAGTGCCTGCTGGGCGTTCTGCTCCACCAGCAGGATGGTGGTGCCCTGCTGGTTGATCTCCGTGATGATGTCGAAGATCTGCCGGATCACCAGCGGAGCCAGACCCATCGACGGCTCGTCGAGCAGCAGCAGCTTCGGTCGGCTCATCAGCGCCCGGCCGACCGCGAGCATCTGCTGCTCGCCGCCGGAGAGGGTGCCACCGGCCTGCTTGCGCCGCTCGGCCAGCCGCGGGAACAGGGTCAGCACCCGGTCCAGGTCGGCGGCGATGCCGGCGGAGTCCCGCCGGGTGTACGCCCCCATGTCCAGGTTCTCCATCACCGTCATACCCGGGAAGATCTGCCGACCCTCCGGCGACTGGCACAGCCCCCGGACCACCCGCAGGTCGGCCCGGAGCTTGCTGATGTCCTCGCCGTTGAAGGTGATCTTCCCGCTGGCGAGCGACCGGGTTCCGGAGATGGCCCGCATGGTGGTGGTCTTACCGGCGCCGTTCGCGCCGATCAGGGCCACCACCTCGCCCTCGTTCACGGTGAGGCTGATGCCGTGCAACGCCTCGATCCGGCCGTAGGTGACGGCGACGTTCTC
Organism: Micromonospora tarensis; assembly: GCF_016803395.1. GTDB lineage: Bacteria > Actinomycetota > Actinomycetes > Mycobacteriales > Micromonosporaceae > Micromonospora > Micromonospora tarensis. The sequence continues at coordinate 24,904 of NZ_JAEVHL010000054.1, forward strand.
AAGCTCAAGCAGCGTCATCGGCGGGCTCCCCCAGGTACGCGGCGATCACCTTCGGATCGCGGCTGACCTCCGCGGGCGCACCCTCGGCGATCTTGCGGCCGAACTCCAGCACCACGATCCGGTCGGTGACCCCCATGACCAGCCGCATGTCGTGCTCGATGAGCAGGACGGTCAGGCCCATGTCACGGATCTTGCGGATCAGGGTGAGGAGCTCCTCCTTCTCCGCCGGGTTGAAGCCGGCGGCCGGCTCGTCCAGGCAGATCAGCTTCGGCTCGGTGGCCAGTGCCCGGGCGATCTCCAGACGGCGCTGGTAGCCGTACGGCAGGTTGCGCGCCTCGTCGTTGGCCCGGTCGGCGATCCCGACGAACCGCAGCAGCTCGAGCGCCTTGGCCTCGGCGGCCCGCTCCTCCAGGACGTACCGGGACAGCCCGAACGTCCGGGCACAGCTCCGGCGGATCTCCTGCCACGTCCGGGCGAGCCCGGACGTGGCGGTGACCTGCGGCAGCTCGTGCGGCTTGGCCTTCATCCGGGGCAGTCGGAACAGCGCACCCGGCACGCTCGTCTTGTGCCGGGAGTCCGTGCCGACCATGACGTTCTCCATCGCCGTCATCTCCGGGAAGAGACGGATGTTCTGGAACGTCCGGGAGATGCCGAGCTGGCTGATCTGGTGCGGCTTGCGGCCGGTGACCCGCTGGCCACGGAACCGGACCGCACCGGAGGTCGGCTTGTAGACGCCGGTCATCACGTTGAAGCTGGTGGTCTTGCCGGCACCGTTCGGGCCGATCAGACCGAGGATCTCACCCTCGTAGATCTGGAAATTGATCTTGTCGAGGGCAACCACGCCGCCGAAACGGAGCGTGACGTCGTCGACCTCGAGCAGCACCGAGCGCGGGCTCGGCTGGGTCGGGATCTTCGGCGTCGCCGTGCTGGTGGTCTGGTCAGACATGAGCGGGCGCCTCCTCTGCCTCGGCCGCGCGGTCCTTCAACTCGCGGGCCCGTCGCCGGCTGGGGATCAGACCCTGCGGACGCAGGATCATCACCAGCACCATGGCCAGACCGAACACCAGCCACCGGTAGTCGGCGAAGTCGCGGAACCGCTCCGGCAGGTACGCGAGCAGCACCGCGCCGAGCGAGACGCCGATCATGTTGCCGGAGCCACCGACCACGACCATCGCCACGAAGAGGATGGAGAGGTTCGCGTTGAACTGGGTCGGGTCGATGAACGCGTTGCGGCTGCCGAAGAGGAAGCCGGACAGACCGCCGAGCGCCGCACCGATGGCGAACGCCCAGAGCTTGAACTTGAACGGGTACACGCCCATCACCGCCGCGGCGTCCTCGTCCTCCCGGACGGCGAGCCACGCCCGGCCGACCCGGCTGCGTTCCAGCCGGCGGACCAGGAACACCATGATCAACACGAAGGTGATCGCCAACCAGTACCAGGGCTTCGCGTCGATCAGACCGAAGACCTTGTTGTCCGGCGACGGCGCGCCCTCGGGGCCGGGAATGGCGGAGATGCCGACCGGGCCGTTGGTCAGCCCGGTGGCGTTACGCGCCACGATCCGGATGATCTCGCCGAAGCCCAGCGTCACGATGGCCAGGTAGTCACCGCGCAGCCGCAGCGTCGGCCAGCCCAGCAGCACCCCGGAGATCATCGTCAGCACGATGGCGATGAACAGGCAGATCGCCCACGTCACCGCCCAGGTCGGCGGCAGGTTGAACTCCTGCTGGATCCACTTCACCACCGGCGAGTTCACCGAACCGAACAGCGCCACGCTGTACGCCCCGATGGCGAAGAAGCCGATGTAGCCCAGGTCGAGCAGGCCGGCGAGGCCGACCACCACGTTCAGGCCGATCGCGACCAGCACGTAGATGGCGCAGATGAAGAGCACACCCGCCCAGTTGTTACCGCCCTGGATCGAGTCGGTACGCAGCCAGGTCAGGCCCGGAATGCCGAGCAACGGCAGGTAGTAGAGGATCGCCACGAACGCGGCCAGGCCGAGGGCCTGCTGCCACTTCGTCAGCGCCCGCCAGCGGTCGCCGACAGTGGTCAGCATGCTCACCCGACGGCGGTCGGCGGAGCGAATCTTGTCGATCATGCGCGGGCCCTCCCGAGCGACTCGCCCAACAGACCGGTCGGCCGGAACATCAGCACCACGATCAGCACCACGAAGGCGATGACGTCCTCCCAGTTGGACGCGAAGAGCGTGGCGCCGTAGACCTCGACGATGCCGAGGAAGAGGCCACCCAGCAGCGCGCCGCGCAGGTTACCGATGCCGCCCAGGACCGCGGCGGTGAACGCCTTGAGGCCGAGCACGAAGCCGATGCTGTTCTGGGTGAAGCCGAACCGCATGCTCCACAACAGAGCGGCGGCACCGGCCATGATCCCACCGAGCACGAAGATCAGCATGATCACGCGCTCCTGGTTGACGCCCATCAGCGCGGCGGTCTCCGGGTTCTGGGCCACCGCGCGCACACCCCGGCCGTACCGGGTGCGGTTGATGAACCAGTCCAGTAGCGCCATCATCGCCACGGCCGCGATGAAGACGATCAGCTGGATGTTCGTGATCGCCGTGTTGCCGATGGTGAACAGGGTCTCCTGCTGGATGATCGTCGGCATACCGACGATCTGCCGGGGCCGGCCGAACACATCCGGCAACGCGCCACCGAGCAGCTTGGGCAGCACCTGCCCGAAGAGTTCCACGAAGACCAGCGACAGACCGATCGCGGTGATCAGGAAGATCAGCGGCGGCGCGTTCTTGCGCCGCAGCGGCCGGTACGCGACCCGCTCGAGCGCCAGGGCCGTACCGCCCGAGGCGGCCGCCGCGACGACCAGACCGAGCACCAGGAACAGGATCGCCTGGCCGACGGGGGGGTTATTTTCGACCCCGAGCTGGTTCCAGAGGATCAGCACCGCGAAGGTACCGACCATGAACACCTCGGAGTGCGCGAAGTTGATCAGGCGAAGGACGCCGTAGACGAGGGTGTAGCCGAGGGCGATCAGGGCATAGATGGCGCCCTTGGACAAGCCATCGACCGTGTGCTGGCCGAGATGGCCGATCAGTTCATCGAAATGCACCGGGGGTCTCCTTGAATCGAGTACGGCCGGGGTGAGACACCCCGGCCGCACTCCATTGCGTGGGGCGTCAGCTGAGCTTGAGCTCCTGCAGCGCTTCGATGGCCTCGCCCTTGATCTGGTAGGCCCAGATGACGACCTTCGTCGGGTCGACGTCACCCTTGGCATCGAACTTGATGTACTTCGACACACCCTGCTTGTCGTACGCCTTCACGTACGCCAGGATGTCCGCCCGGGTCTTCTTGCCGGCCTTGAAGGCGTCCAGGTAGATCGTCGCGGCGTCGAAACCCTCGGCGCCGTAGGAGCCCGGCGGGATGCCGAACTTCTTCTGGTAGTCGGCGGAGAAGGTGCCGCCGGCCTTGTCGGCCGGGAGGCACGGGCAGGTGATGATCGCGCCCTCGGCGCGCCGGAGGCACCCTTCGGGAACGCCGTGTCGTAGAGACCGTCCGGGCCGACGAACTTGGCCTGGACACCGGCGGCACGCATCTGCTTCACCAGCGGAGCGGCCTCACGGGTGTAGCCGCCGTAGAAGACGTAGTCCGCCTGGGCAGACTTGATCTTGGAGATGGTGGCGTCGAACTGCGCCTGCCGCTCCTGGATCTTGTCCTTGTTGACCACCAGCGGGCCGAGCTGCTTGCCCAGCTCCTCGGTGATACCCGCGCCGTACGCGCTGGCGTCGTCGATCATGAAGACCTTCTGGGCGTTCTGGGTCTTCAGGTAGCTCGCCACCGCGCCGGCCTGCGTGCCGTCGTTGCCGACCACCCGGTAGAAGGACGTGTTGCCCTTCTGGGTCAGGTCGGTACGGGTCGCCGACGGGCTGACCATCGCCAGGCCGGCAGCCTGGTAGATCGGCATCGTGGCGTCCGACTCACCGGAGAAGTGACCGCCGATGACACCGAGGAACGAGTTGTCACTCGCGATCTGGTTCGCGAACGGGGTCGCCACCGCGGGGTCACCCTGGGTGTCGAACGGCTGCATGGTGACCTTGCAGTTCGGGTTCGCGGTGTTGAACTGCTCCACGGCGAGATTCGCGCCGTTCAGCGACGGAATCACCAGACCCGCGTTGTCACCGGTGAACGCGCCGAAGATCGCGATCTTGCCACCGCAGTCACCGGACGCGGTCCCACCATCGCCGCCACCGGAATCCTGGCAACCAGCCGCGACCACCAGAGTCGCGGCGAGCGCGACGGTGCCCAGCGCCCGTACATAGCTTCGCCTCACGGCTTCCTGACCTCCTCGAGATGCGGACGCGGCTGACCCGAAGTGACGGCGACAGCAGCTGACCGCAATTCCACCCACCCCGCAGGGACGCCCCCTGCGTTACGGCTCGTGATGGCGGAGCGTACCGACACGACATACCGTCCCGGAAGGCCTGAAGGCGGGGTCTGCGAAACCGTTACGAAGACGTGGGCAATCTCGTCGATGTCCGTAACAGGTGAATCGGCCAGACGGTCCTTAAGCCCATGATCCCGCGCGGTCCAGCCGCGCTCAAACCGGCCTAGAATCGCCTTGGAAAGGCCAGATCACCTGCGCGAACGCCGTCACGCGCCAGATCGGCGTCGGAGCGCCGCCCCGGGTGTCGACAATCAGACGCCGGGGCCGGTCGTCGACCACAGCCCGGCCCGGGTGCCGTCGTCTGCCGCCAACCACCACCGGTCACCCACCGCCACCAGCGTCACGTCCCGATCGGCGCCCGCCGGCACGTCGATCGGCATCGCGGCCTCCCGCCACGACCCGCCACGATCCGTCGACACCCACACCGAGTGCCGTGCCCCGTCGCCCACCGCGGCGAACAGTCGATCCCCGGACGACACCAGCGAGGCGACCGCCGGCACCCCGGCCCCGGCCCGCCGCCCGAACGTCCCGGCGGGCACCCAGCCCGCCGCCTCCTGCCGCCACGCGCCGAACACCGCCCCGCGCAGCCCCACCGCCACCGGCACCCCGCCGACCAGCACGACCCGCTGCAACTCCTCGTACTCCGGGCCACCCGGCAACACGGTGCGCCGCCACGACCGCCCGTCCGACGACGACCACACCGCCGGATCCCGGTCGATCCGACCAGCCGGCAGCAGGCCACCCACCGCCAGCCAGCCCGACGGGTTGGCCACCGCGTCGAACGCCCAGGTCACGCCCACCTGGTCGCTGGCCAGCTCCGGTGCGCCCTCGACCAGCGTGAACTCCGCCGCGGGCGGCGAGGCCACCCAGGACGCCGCACCCGCCGAACGGTTGCCGACGATCAACCAACCCGGCGCACCCGCCGCCAGCCGGGACACGTTCACCGCCGTCGGACCGCCGTACGTCTCGAACGGCGCCTGCACCTCGATGAGCGCACCGTCGGCCACCTGCCGCCAGGTGCTCACTCTCGGATAGCCGTGCGCGCCGCCGACCTTGGCACCGATCAGCGCCACCTTCCCGTCCCGGCAGGCCGCCGACAGGAACACGTTCTGCCGACCGTAGAAGGAGTCCGGCCGGACCGGGAGCACCGTCCAGGTCGTACCGTCCATGCTGGTCCAGGCCGCCGGACGGGTGCCGCCGGCGGCGTCCGCGACGCCACCGACCAGGAACCACCGACC
>NZ_JAEVHL010000055.1 GCF_016803395.1 Micromonospora tarensis
CCCGCGCCGAGATCGTGCTCGAACCAGGATGTGGTGGCCTCGGCGACGCACCGAGGCCACCACATCGATGATCGAGCACGATCTCGGGCTCGGTCGTCCGATCACTGCTCCACCCCGGGCCACCGGGGGTCGCGGCCGAGGTAGGAGAGCAGGGCGCTGACGTCGTCGGCCTGCGCACCGGCGTCGCGCGCCGGGGCGTACGCGCCGTAGTTCCGCAACGGCTCGACGATCTGCCGGGCGACCTCCAGCAGGGGGCGGGCAAGGTCGTTGTGGAGCGGGGACGGCTGACCGGTGGCGACGGCGATGTCCCAGGCGTGCACCGCCGCGTCCAGGGCGCAGGCGACGGCACCCACCTGGGCCGGCAGTGCGCCCTGGGGCAGCGGCGTCCGCACCGGCGGGTCGTCGTCGGCTACGCCCGCCCAGGCGCGGGCGGACGCGTCAAGGGCGGCACGCAGCCCGACCAGCCTGTCACCCTCGATCCGTCCGGAGGGCGCGAACGGGTCCTCCTCCGGCCCCATCCCGCCGACGATCGCCGCCGCGAAGGCGAGCTGGTCGCCGGTCGCGTGCTGGAGCACCTGGGTGACTGTCCACCGCTCGCACGGGGTGGGCAGGTCCCAGCCGTCGGCCGGAATTCCCTCGGCGGTCGTCCGCAGCGCCTGGTGCGCCTCGTCCAGCACGATCCGCCACTGTCCGGCTGCCATCTCGCTCATGTCCCGACCCCTTCCGCCGACCTTGCCAGGCAAGCGATTCCGCTCGCCTGGGAAGCGGAACGTTCCGCTCCGTTCCACAGCCAGTATATCAGAGCGGAATGATCCGTTCCACTAACGATTCAGGCCAGTGCCGGCACGATTGATCGACTCGTTCCATGACATTCGCGGCATCCGAGCGCTGGGGACAGCCCACCATCAGGACACCCAAGTCGATCACGCTCCGCCGTCGTTCATCAGGCCGATCGTCCGGACGGTCCCCCTGTCCGCCCACGACAAATCGAGCGCGGCACCCATCCGGGCACCGCGCTCGACGAAGGTGGAACGGGACGTCGGGTCAGACGTTGAAACCGAGGGAACGGAGCTGGTCCCGACCCTCGTCGGTGATCTTGTCCGGGCCCCACGGCGGCAGCCATACCCAGTTGATCCGGATGTCGTTGACCAGGCCGCCGCCGGGGCCGGTGGTCAGCGCCTGCCGGGCCTGGTCCTCGATCACGTCGGTCAGCGGGCAGGCCGCCGAGGTGAGCGTCATGTCCAGGGTGGCGACGTTCTCGTCGTCGACGTGCACGCCGTACACCAGACCCAGGTCGACCACGTTGATGCCGAGCTCCGGGTCGACGACATCCTTCATCGCCTCCTCGATGTCGGCGATCATGGCCTTGCTGACGCCGGCGCCCTCCGCCGGGGTGGCGGCATCGCCGGCAGCCGCCGGGGCGGCAGCATCGCTGGTCACCGCACCGGCCTGCGCCACGACTGCGTCACCAGCCTCCGGCGTCGCCGCAGTAGCCGTATTCTCGCTGCTCATGCCGTCTCTCCGTTTCGCTCCGTGAAGCCATGAGGCAGCGTCACGCTGCACCACTGACTCGCTCGCTGACGCCCGCTCATGCCGTCACCTCCGGGCTCACACCCACACCGGCGCGTGCCGCGGCGTCCTTGAACGCCATCCACGGCAGCAGCGCGCACTTGACCCGGGCCGGGTAGCGGGCCACACCCGCGAACGCCACCCCGTCACCGAGCACGTCCTCGTCCGGCGTGACCTGGCCACGTCCGGACATCAACTCCACGAACGCCTCGTGCACCTCGAATGCTTCCCCGGTGCCCCGACCGCGCAGCAACTCGTGCAGCACGCTCGCCGAGGCCTGGCTGATCGAGCAGCCCATCCCGTCGTACGAGACGTCGTGCAGCACGGTGCCGTCGGTGGCCACCCGGACGGTGACCTCGTCACCGCAGGTCGGGTTGACGTGGTGGGCCTCCGCGACCCGGTCGCCCGAGTGGTCGGCGTCGCGCAGGCCACGCCCGTGCGGGCGCTTGTAGTGGTCCAGGATGATCTCCTGGTAGAGCTGGTCGAGCTGCATCAGTCGAACACCTTCCGTACCTGCTCCAGACCGGTCACCAGGGCATCGATCTCCTCGGTGGTGGTGTAGAGGTAGAACGAGGCCCGGGTCATCGCCGGAACCCCGAACCGAGTGCACACCGGCTTGGCGCAGTGGTGGCCCACCCGCACCTGCACGCCGAGCGAGTCGAGCACCTGACCCACATCGTGCGGGTGCACGTCACCCAGCGCGAACGAGATGGTGCCGCCCCGGCCCACCGGCACGCTCGGGCCGAAGATCCGCAGGTCCGGCACCGAGCCGAGAGCCTCCAGCGCGTACGCCGTCAGCTCCTTCTCGTGCCACTGGATGGCGCGCATCCCGACGCCGGTCAGGTAGTCGACCGCCGCGCCGAGCGCGACCGCCTCGGCGATCGGCGGGGTGCCCGCCTCGAAGCGGGCCGGCGGCGCGGCGAACGTCGAACGGGCCATGGTGACCGTTTCGATCATCGAGCCACCGCCCATCACCGGCGGCATGGCCGCCAGCAGGTCGCCCCGCCCCCAGAGCACGCCGATCCCGGTCGGGCCACACATCTTGTGCCCGGTGAAGACGATGTAGTCGGCGTCCAGGTCGACCACGTCGATGGGCAGGTGCGGCACCGACTGCGAGCAGTCCAGCAGCAGCAGCGCGCCCACCTCACGGACCCGCGCGGTGATCCGGGCGGTGGCATTGATCGTGCCGAGGATGTTGGAGGTGTGCACCAACGAGACGATCTTCGTCCGTTCGGTGACCAGGTCCGCCAGCCCCGACTCGTCCAGCCGGCCCTGGTCGGTGACCGGGAACCAGCGCAGCGTCGCACCGGTCCGCTCGCAGAGCAGCTGCCACGGGACGATGTTCGAGTGGTGCTCCATCTCGGAGATCACCACCTCGTCGCCGGGGCCCAGCCGGAACCGGGGGTCGGCGTCCGGACGCAGCGACGCGTTGGAGAAGGCGTACGCCACGATGTTGATCGCCTCGGTGGAGTTCTTCGTGAACACCACCTCGTCCGGGCTCGGCGCGTTGATGAACGCGGCGACCTTCGCCCGCGCCCCCTCGTACGCCTCGGTGGCCTCGGTGCCCAGGGTGTGCACCGAGCGCGACACGTTGGCGTTGTGCCGCGCGTAGTGCTCGTCGAGCACGTCGAGCACCTGGCGGGGTTTGTGCGAGGTGTTGGCGCTGTCGAGGTAGACCAGCGGGTGCCCGTTGATCTCCCGATTCAGGATCGGGAAGTCGGCCCGCACCCGGGCCACGTCGAAACGCGGCACGTCGTCGTACTGCGGCATCCCCTCGGGGATCGCGATGCTGGTCATCTCGGCAGCGCCTCTCCCGCTCAGGCCTTGGCCGTGCCGGCCCCGGCGGCGTACCGCTCGTAGCCCTCGGCCTCGAGCTTGTCGGCCAGCTCCGGGCCGCCCTGCTCGACGATCCGGCCGGCCACGAAGACGTGCACGAAGTCCGGCTTGATGTAGCGCAGGATCCGGGTGTAGTGGGTGATCAGCAGCACGCCGGTGTCGCCGGTGTCACGGACCCGGTTGACGCCCTCGCTGACCACGCGCAGCGCGTCCACGTCGAGGCCGGAGTCGGTCTCGTCCAGGATCGCGATCTTCGGCTTGAGCAGCTCCAGCTGGACGATCTCGTGCCGCTTCTTCTCGCCACCGGAGAAGCCCTCGTTGACGTTGCGCTGGGCGAACGCCGGGTCCATCTGGAGGCGCTCCATCGCGCCGCGCAGCTCGCCGCCCCAGGTGCGCAGCTTCGGCGCCTCGCCGTCGATGGCGGTCTTCGCGGTGCGCAGGAAGTTCGCCACCGAGACGCCGGGCACCTCGACCGGGTACTGCATGGCCAGGAAGAGGCCGGCGCGGGCGCGCTCGTCGACCGTCATGGCCAGCACGTCCTCGCCGTCCAGGGTCACCGTGCCACCGGTGATCTCGTACTTGGGGTGACCGGCGATCGAGTACGCCAGGGTGGACTTGCCGGAGCCGTTCGGGCCCATGATCGCGTGGGTCTCACCGGACTTCACGGTCAGGTCGACGCCGGCCAGGATCGGCTTGAGCTCACCCTCGGGCAGCTTGACCGACACCTTCAGGTCGCGAATCTCCAGGGTGCTCATTATCGGGTCACTCCATTACTCGGCGTCAGGCTGAGGTAGATGTCGCCGTCGCGGACTTCGACGGGGTAGACGGGGACGGGTTCGGTGGCGGGCAGCCCGGTCGGCTCGCCGGTGCGCAGGTCGAAGCGCGAGCCGTGCAGCCAGCACTCGAGCGTGCAGCCGTCGACCTCACCCTCGGAGAGCGCGACCGAGGCGTGCGAGCACTCGTCGTAGGCGGCGTAGAAGACGCCGTCCTCGCCGTGCACCAGGGCGATCCGGGTGCCGTCGACGTCCGCGCTGATCGCGGTGCCCTTCGGTATGTCCTCGGCGGAGCAGATCCGGATCATCAGGCACCCGCCTTGGTCAATCGGGCCTCGATCGCGTCGCCGAGGCGCTCCCGCAGCGACTCCACCGGGATCTTGTTGATCAGCTCGGCGAAGAAGCCACGGACCACCAGACGCCGGGCCTCACCCTCCGGAATGCCCCGGGCCATCAGGTAGAACAGCTGCTCGTCGTCGAAGCGACCGGTCGCGCTGGCGTGACCGGCGCCGGCGATCTCGCCGGTCTCGATCTCCAGATTGGGTACGGAGTCCGCCCGCGCGCCGTCGGTGAGCAGCAGATTCCGGTTGATCTCGTACGTGTCGGTGCCGGTCGCCTCGGCCTGGATCAGCACGTCACCCACCCAGACGGTGTGCGCGTCAGCGCCCTGCAGGGCGCCCCGGTAGCCCACGTAGCTGCGGCAGTCCGGCACGTTGTGGTCGACCAACTGCCGGTGCTCCAGGTGCTGGCCCGAGTCGGCGAAGTAGACGCCGTACAGCTCGGCCTCGCCACCGCGACCGGTGTATTCCACGCTGGTGAACTGCCGGACCAGGTCACCGCCGAGGGAGACCTGGATGTGGATGACCTTGGCGTCCCGACCCAGCTTGATCTTCAAGTGCTGTGCCTGGACCGCGTCGTCGGCCCAGTCGGCGATCGTGACCAGGGTGAGCTTCGCACCGTCGGCCACCGCGACCTCGACGTTGTCGGCCAGGATGGCCGACCCGACGTGCTCCACTACCAGCGTCGCCTCGGCGAACCGACCCACCTCGACGAAGGTGTGCCCGAACGCCGGCTGCTCGGCACTCGTGCCGACGACCCGCAGTCGCACCGGCTCGCCGAGCACCACGTCGGGGGCCACCCGCACCAGCAGGGCGTCGGCGGCGGCGCCGTACGCCAACGCGCTGACCCGGTCGACCGGGGTCAGCACGCTGCCGACCCGATCGTCGTCACGGCCGACGCGGGTGATGGCGACGCCCTCGGGCAGGTCGCCGTACTCGTGTCGGACCGCGCCGGTAGCGGCCGGCGCCTCACTAGTCAGGCCGCGGAGGCGCTTGAGCGGGGTGAAACGCCACTCCTCCTCCAGGCCGGTGAGGGCCGGGAAATCGGCGACGTCGTACGAGCGCAGCGCCTGCGACTTGGTGCTGGGCGGCGGTGCGGAAGCCTGGGTAGTCATTTCTTCCTTGGTCTGTCTGTTCCGTGACGACGAGATTGGCCGGAGAGTGGGCCAGGGTTCGCGTGGCCCGGCCCGACGGGTCGGGCCACGCGGGCGGGGTCAGCCGACCGCGCCCTCCATCTGAAGCTCGATCAGGCGGTTGAGCTCCAGGGCGTACTCCATCGGGAGCTCCTTGGCGATCGGCTCGATGAAGCCGCGCACGATCATGGCCATCGCCTCGTCCTCGCTCAGGCCCCGGCTCATCAGGTAGAAGAGCTGGTCGTCGCTGATCTTGGAGACGGTCGCCTCGTGCCCCATCGACACGTCGTCCTCACGGATGTCGACGTACGGGTAGGTGTCCGAGCGGGAGATGGTGTCGACCAGCAGCGCGTCGCACTTGACCGTGCTCCGGCTGTGGTGCGAACCCTCCAACACCTGCACCAGACCCCGGTACGAGGTGCGGCCGCCGCCCCGGGCGATCGACTTCGACACGATGGTCGAGGAGGTGTGCGGCGCGGCGTGCACCATCTTGGCGCCGGCGTCCTGGTGCTGACCCTCGCCGGCCATCGCCACCGAGAGCACCTCGCCCTTGGCGTGCTCGCCGGTCATGTAGACCGCCGGGTACTTCATGGTCACCTTGGAGCCGATGTTGCCGTCGACCCACTCCATGGTCGCGCCCTCGTGGCAGACGGCGCGCTTGGTGACCAGGTTGTAGACGTTGTTCGACCAGTTCTGGATGGTCGTGTAGCGGCAGCGCGCGTTCTTCTTGACGATGATCTCCACGACCGCGCTGTGCAGCGAGTCGGAGGAGTAGAGCGGCGCGGTGCAGCCCTCGACGTAGTGCACGTACGCGCCCTCGTCGACGATGATCAGCGTCCGCTCGAACTGGCCCATGTTCTCCGTGTTGATCCGGAAGTAGGCCTGCAGCGGGATCTCGACGTGCACACCCTTCGGCACGTAGATGAACGAGCCGCCGGACCACACCGAGGTGTTCAGGGCGGCGAACTTGTTGTCGCCGACCGGGATCACCGTGCCGAAGTACTCCTTGAAGACGTCCTCGTGCTCGCGCAGCGCGGTGTCGGTGTCCAGGAAGAGGACGCCCTGCTCCTCAAGGTCCTCGCGGATCTTGTGGTAGACGACCTCCGACTCGTACTGCGCCGCGACACCGGCGACCAGCCGCTGCTTCTCCGCCTCCGGGATGCCCAGCCGGTCGTAGGTGTTCTTGATGTCCTCGGGCAGGTCCTCCCAGCTGGTGGCCTGCTTCTCGGTGGACCGCACGAAGTACTTGATGTTGTCGAAGTCGATCCCGGTGAGGTCCGCGCCCCAGGCCGGCATCGGCTTGCGGCCGAACAGCCGCAGGCCCTTCAGCCGCAGGTCGAGCATCCACTCCGGTTCGTTCTTCTTGGCCGAGATGTCCCGCACCACCGCCTCGTTGATGCCGCGCTGGGCGACCGCCCCGGCGGCGTCCGGGTCGGACCAGCCGTACTCGTACCGGCCCAGGGCGGCGAGCTGCTCTTCCTGGGTCAGGGGCTGGACGATCTGCTCGGTCATCTATCTGTCCTCACAGTGGTGACGGGATTACCGGATTGAGCGCGGCCCGGCTGGGTCGGGATGTGCGTGGTGCACACCCCGTCGCCGTGTGCGATGGTGGCCAGACGCTGCACGTGGGTGCCGACCAGACGGGAGATCACCGCGGTCTCGGCCTCGCACAGCTGGGGAAACTCGGCGGCCACGTGCGCCACCGGGCAGTGGTGCTGGCAGAGCTGGCCGCCGGAGGCGATCGTGGACGCGTTAGCAGCGTAACCCTCGGCGGTGAGCGCCGAGGCGAGTGCCTCGGCTCGGGCGAGCGGGTCGTCGCCGGCGTCCTCCATGGCGGTCCGGCAGCGGGACTCCAGCGCGGACACCTGCTCGGCGGCGAAGGCATGCACCGCGTCCGAACCGCCGCTGCGGGCGATCCAGCGCAACGCGGCGGTGGCCATGTTGTCGTAGTGGTGTGTGCCACAGCGGCCCCGGGCGGCCTCGGTCAGCAGGAAAACCTTGGCCGGGCGCCCCCGACCACGGCTGCCCCGCACGGCCTGCTCCCGGGCGTAGACGTCGCCGTCGGCGAGCATCGCGTCCAGGTGCCGGCGGATCGCCGCCGGGCTGAGCCCGAGGGCCGCGCCAAGCTGCGCGGCGGTGGTCGCACCCCGCTCCAGCAGCAACTGGGTGACCCGGTCCCGGGTGGAGATCTCGGTCGCCGCCGACCCGGCAAGAGCGCTCGGCGTGGTCACGACGGGCGCGGACACGGACGCACCGAAGGCCGGTTCGGCCGTCGGTTGGTGCCCGGAGAGCGCCGCCGCGTTTTTCACAACGCCAACGTTACGTAATTACCCGGAGGGTGGCAAACCTGGGTTCCGGTGATCCGAACCACCGGGACGACCGAGTCGGACGAACCTCGATCACTACGGTGCGTAGGATTTGCGCCGTGAACCGAATCGTCCGTCCGGTCTCCGGCACCCTGCTGCGCCGCCTCGCCCTCGCCTCGATCATCGCGAACGTGGGCATCGTCGTCACCGGCGGGGCCGTCCGGCTGACCGCCTCGGGCCTCGGTTGCCCCACCTGGCCCCGGTGCACCGACGACTCGTACGTCACCACGCCCGAGATGGGCATCTACGGGGTGATCGAGTTCGGCAACCGGATGCTCACCTTCGCGGTGGGCCTGATCGCGCTGGCCACCGTCCTGGCCGTGCTGGCCCACCGGCCGCGCCGCCCCGGGCTCCTCGCGCTGGCCGTCGCGGTCTTCCTGGGCATCCCCGCCCAGGCGGTGGTCGGCGGCATCACCGTGCTCACCAACCTCAACCCGTGGGTGGTCGGCCTGCACTTCCTCGCCTCGATGGCGGTGATCGCCGCCGCGTACGCCCTCTGGCGCCGCATCAGCGACCCGGACGGCCCGACCGTGGCCGTGGTGCCCACCCCGCTGCGGGCGCTGGCCCGGATCACCACCGGCGTCACCCTCGCGGTGCTCGTCGTCGGCACCTGGGTCACCGGCAGCGGCCCGCACGCCGGCGACCACGGCGCGGCCCGCAACGGGCTGGACCCGGAGGCCATCTCCCAGGTGCACGCCGACGTGGTCTTCCTGCTGGTCGGCCTCTCGGTGGCGTTGATCTTCGCGTTCCGCGCCGTCGACGCGCGGCGGGCCACCCGTGCGGCGATCGTCCTGGTCGCCGTCGAGCTGAGTCAGGGTGTGATCGGCTTCGTGCAGTACTTCACCCACGTGCCGGCGCTCCTGGTCGGCGCGCACATGCTCGGCTCCTGCCTGGTGCTGCTGGCCGCCCTGTCGATGCAGTGGTCCACCCGGGAACGCCGCCCGGTCACCCCGGCTGCCCAGGGCGTCCCGGCCGAGGCCGCCGCCCCGGTCCCGGTCACCGCCTGACACCCGCGCCGTCGCGCCTTCACGCTTCACACCCCCGCGCCCCCCGCGGGCCGCCCGCGCCAAGATCGTGCTCGAACCAGGAAGTAGTGGCCTCACCAACGGGCCGACACCACTACAACAATGAACCAGCACGATCTTGGGGGCCAGGATCCCCCCACGGCGCTCCCGCACCAGACCCGCCACGGCGCTCCGCACCACCGGCCCAAGATCCGCGCAACATCGGGAAAGTGCTGGCTCACCGCGCGCTGAGGCCGCAACTTCAGCGAAGTCGCGCGGATCCCGCGCGCGGCGGCGGGGTGGATCAGCTGTGGCGGGCCAGGTGGGTGGTGATCGCGTCAGCGAGCCGGTCCGGGGCCCCGTCGGCGTGCCCGATGAAGAGTGACGGCTCGGTCAGCTCCAGCTCGACCAGGACCGGCTCGCCGTCCGGGCCGGGGATGAGGTCGACCCGGGCGTAGAGGAGCTGCCGCGTGCCGCCGGGGATCGCGGCGAGGGTCTTCTCGGCCACCGCTAGCTGTTCGGGTCGGGCGGTACGGGAGGTGATCTCCTCAGCCTTGTAGAGCCCGTCCGGGCCGAGGTCCGGGCCGGTCAGCATCGGGCCCTTGCGGATCGCGTGGCTGAACGCGAGCCCATCCGGGCCGGCCAGGAAGAGCAGCGCTGTCTCGCCCTCGGTGTCGACGGCACCCAGGTACGGCTGGACCATGGTCACCCGGCCGGCGTCGGAGAGCCGGCGGACGTGCGCGGCGGCGAGATTCCGGTGCTCCGGGTCGGCCAGGTCGTACCGGCCGGTGTCCTGGCTGCCGGCGCTGACGGCGGGCTTGAGGACGTACTCGCCGGTCTCGGCGGGTGGCTGCCAGCCCTCCCCCGGCTCGACCCACGACGTCGGTACGGTCGGCACCCCGGCGGCGCTCAGCTCGGCGAGATAGCGCTTGTCGGTGTTCCAGCGAACCACCTCGGCCGGGTTGACCAGCCCTGGGACGGTTGCCGCCCAGACGACGAACTCGTCGCGGCGCAACGCGTAGTCCCATGGTGAGCGGAGCACGACCAGGTCGTAGGAGGACCAGTCGACGCCGGGGTCGTCCCACACCGCGGGCTCGACGGTGATGCCGCGGGCGGCGAGTGGGGGAAGGACCAGCCGGTCGTCCGGGTCGAGGTCGGCCAGGTCGGCACAGGTGACGAGAGCGACCCGGGGTTCCCCCGGGTCGACTGGTGATGGATGGTCAATTCAGCTGTCTATCTCAACGGGCCATCGTGCGCCGGGCCATCGACCGCCAGAGGTCGTTGCTCGGACGCATCTGGTCCATCAGTTCACGCTCCCAGGCGTTCTCGACGGTGACTCCCGCCTTGGCGCACGCCTCCCGTGCCGTGACGGTGTCGTCGGCGAACTGGTCGCCCCACTCCCCGTCAGCGCCCACCAGGACGATTCGCGCGCCACGCTTGCCGACGTACTCGATGACCGCCTTCGCGCCGCCGTGACCGGCGGCGAACGCCTTGAGGCCCGCGACCAGGCCGTGGGGCGCCTGCTCGCCGGCGGTCTGCTCGGCCGTCAGCGTCGTATCGGAACCATCTGCCATGACGCGAAGCCTAAGCAGAGTTGCACCCCGTCGCGCGAGAACCATGAACCTTTTGTGATGCCAATTACCTACAGGTTTAAGGCGAACCACAGGTCCGGTGACCGGTTTATCCCGACTTATAGCGACAAAAACCCTTGGGAAACCAGCCCTCAGCCGGCGCAGGTTGAGTCAATCCGACTCATGCTCAAAGTTACTCTGATGTGACGTTAAACCGGACAACCCATCCACGAACATGATTAGTCCTGAGTTATCAACACGCTCACCGGCGGTGGGTGCCGCCGCGGGCAGCGCGGATCAGATCAACGCGTCGAGCGCGACGGCCAGGAAGACGATCGTCAGGTACGTCGTCGACCAGTGGAACAGCCGCATCGGCTTGACCGCCTCGCCGCGCGTCGCGCGTCGGCAGAGCCGGTGTGCCTCGACCACGAAGATGGCGCCCACCACCAGGGTCGGCACCCCGTAGATCGCGCCGAGCCCCAGCGGCCAGACAGCCAGGGAGGTCAGCACGGTGAGCCACGCGAAGATCAGGATCTCGGCGTTCACCCGGCGGACCGAGGCCACCACCGGCAGCATCGGGATGCCGGCGCGCGCGTAGTCGTCCTTGTACTTCATGGCGAGCGGATAGAAGTGCGGCATCTGCCAGAAGAACACCACCGCGAAGAGCCCCCACGCGGCCGGCGCCAACGAGCCGGTGACCGCCGCCCACCCGATCAGCACCGGAGCCGCCCCGCAGGCCCCGCCCCAGAAGGTGTTCGCCGGGGTGGACCGCTTGAGCCACAGGGTGTAGACGAGGTCGTAGTAGGCGATCGCGGCGAGGGTGAGGCCGGCGGCCAGCAGGTTGGTGAACGCCGCCATCAGCACCACCGACACCGCCGCCAGCACCAGGCCGAAGATCAGTGCGCTGCGCGGTGACACCGTGTGCGCCGGCAGCGGCCGCCGCTTGGTCCGCCGCATCAGCTGGTCGATGTCCCGGTCGATGTAGCAGTTGAGCACGCTGGCCGCGCCGGCGGCGAGCGAGCCGCCGATGAGCACGATCGCCATCAGCCACAGCGAGGGCAGCCCACCCTCGGCGAGCATCATCGCCGGAATGGTGGTGACCAGCAGCAGTTCGACGATCCGTGGCTTGGTGAGCGTCACGTACGCCGAGATGACCGCGCGTACGTCCCGCCGGGCCACCGGGCCCTCGGCCGCCCGGGCCGGACGCTGCCCGGCCGGGCTGCTCACGGGGCGCTCGGTGATCATGCTCACGGATTGCCACCTTCCGGCATCGGCACGGGGAGATTGGTTCGGCCGGCCCGCTCGGGTCCGCATACCGACCCACACACTACGCGTTGTCGTTTTGGCTGCCCGGCCGACCCGACAACGGTGCGGGCCGTCACACCACCGGGTTGAACCGAGCAGCGGATCGTCACGTAGCGCACACCATGCTGAGATCCCCGGGCGCACGTTTAGGCGCGCTCGATAAGGTCATCGGTGAGGGTTCCGCCCATCTGCCGAGGAGCACAACCATCGTGGCTGCCAAACGACCCGAGCACTCCGCATTGAACTGGTCCGACCTCGATCGCCGGGCCGTCGACACCGTCCGCGTGCTGGCCATGGACGCCGTGGAGAAATCCGGCAACGGCCATCCGGGCACCGCGATGAGCCTCGCGCCCGCGGCGTACCTCCTCTTCAACCGCGTCATGCGGCACAACCCGGCCGACCCGAACTGGCCCGGTCGGGACCGCTTCGTCCTCTCCGCCGGGCACTCCAGCCTGACGCTCTACATCCAGCTCTTCCTCTCCGGTTATCCGCTGAGCCTGGCCGACCTGAAGTCGTTGCGGCAGTGGGGCTCGCAGACGCCGGGGCACCCGGAGCACGGGCACACGCCGGGCGTGGAGACCACCACCGGCCCGCTCGGGCAGGGCCTCGGCAACGCGGTCGGCATGGCCATGGCGGCCCGCCGCGAGCGCGGCCTGTTCGACCCGGAGGCCGAGCCGGGAGCGTCGGTCTTCGACCACGACATCTGGTGCATCGTCTCCGACGGCGACATCGAGGAGGGCATCAGCCACGAGGCCAGCGCCCTCGCCGGGCACCAGCAGCTGGGCAACCTCACGGTGATCTACGACGACAACGAGATCTCCATCGAGGACGACACCCGGATCGCCAAGAGCGAGGACGTGGCCGCCCGCTACGAGGCGTACGGCTGGCACGTGCAGACGGTGGACTGGCGCAGCGGCGACGCCGACCAGGGCGACTACCACGAGGACGCCGAGGCGCTGTACGCCGCGCTGCTGGCCGCCCGGGCGGAGACCGGCCGTCCCTCCTTCATCGCGCTGCGCACCATCATCGGCTGGCCCGCGCCGAACAAGCAGAACACCGGCAAGATCCACGGCTCGGCGCTCGGCGCCGACGAGGTGAAGGCCACCAAGCGGATCCTCGACTTCGACCCGGAGCAGACCTTCCAGGTTGACGAGAACGTGCTCGGCCACGCGCGCACGGTGATGGGCCGCGGCTCGGCCGCCCAGCAGGAGTGGACCACCGCCTTCGACGCCTGGAAGACGGCCAACCCGGAGCGCGCCGCGCTCTACGCGCGGATCGCCGGCCGGGTGCTCCCCGACGGCTGGGCCGAGGCGCTGCCGGTCTTCCCCGCCGACGCCAAGGGGGTGGCCACCCGGGCCGCCTCCGGCAAGGTGCTGGAGGCTCTCGCGCCGGTGCTGCCGGAGCTGTGGGGTGGCTCGGCCGACCTGGCGGAGAGCAACAACACCACGATGAAGGGCGAGCCGTCGTTCATCCCGGCCGCGCACGCCACCAAGGACTTCCCCGGCCACGAGTACGGCCGCACGCTGCACTTCGGCATCCGTGAGCACGCCATGGGCGCGATCCTCAACGGCATCGCCCTGCACGGCGGCACCCGCCCGTACGGTGGCACCTTCCTGGTGTTCAGTGACTACATGCGCCCGTCGGTGCGGCTGGCCGCGCTGATGAAGCTGCCGGTGACCTACGTCTGGACGCACGACTCGATCGGTCTCGGCGAGGACGGCCCGACCCACCAGCCGGTGGAGCAGCTGACCGCGCTGCGGGCCATCCCGGGTCTGGACGTGGTCCGCCCGGCGGACGCCAACGAGACGGCCTGGGCCTGGCGGCAGGCGCTGGAGCACACCGACCGGCCCACCGCGTTGGCGCTGAGCCGGCAGCCGCTGCCGACCCTGGACCGCGACGTCCTCGGCGGCGCGGAGGGGGTGGCCAAGGGCGGCTACGTGCTGGCCGAGGCGTCCAACGGCAAGCCCCAGGTGATCATCATCGGCACCGGTTCCGAGGTGCAGCTCTGCCTGACCGCGCGGGACCGGCTGGAGGCCGACGGCACCCCGACCCGGGTGGTCTCGATGCCCTGCCAGGAGTGGTTCTACGAGCAGGATGAGGCATACCGGGAGTCGGTGCTCCCGCGCGGGGTAAAGGCACGGGTGAGCGTGGAGGCGGGCATCGCGATGTCCTGGCGCGGCGTCGTCGGTGACCTCGGCGAGAGCGTCAGCCTGGAGCACTACGGAGCGAGCGCCCCGCACACCGTGCTCTTCGAGCAGTTCGGGTTCACCCCCGACCGGATCGTGGCGGCGGCACACGCCTCGCTGGCCCGGGTGGGCGACATCACCGGTTTCACGACCGGCAACTGAGGGAGCGTGGACGGCATGACGGACAAGCTGAATGAGCTCACCGCCGCTGGTGTGGCGGTGTGGCTCGATGATCTTTCCCGGGTACGTTTGAGCTCCGGCGGACTGGACCAGCTCCGCCGTGAGAAGCACGTCGCCGGCGTCACCACCAACCCGACGATCTTCGCCAAGGCGTTGAGCGACGCCGACGAGTACAACTGGCAGTTGCGTGACCTCGCCACCCGTGACGTGGACGTGGAAGAGGCCGTACGGATGCTCACCACGTACGACGTACGGTGGGCCTGCGACGTGATGCGCCCGTCGTACGACGGCAGCGAGGGCGTGGACGGCCGGGTCTCGATCGAGGTGGACCCGCGCAGCGCACACGACGCGGACAAGACGGTCGCCGAGGCCAAGGCGCTGTGGTGGCTGGTCGACCGGCCGAACCTCTTCATCAAGATCCCGGCCACCGAGGAGGGCCTGTCGGCGATCACCGACACCCTCGCCGAGGGGATCAGCGTCAACGTGACGCTGATCTTCGGCCTGGACCGCTACTCGGCGGTCATGGAGGCGTTCCTGGCCGGCCTGGAGCAGGCCAAGGCGAACGGCCACGACCTGTCGAAGATCGGCTCGGTCGCGTCGTTCTTCGTGTCCCGCGTCGACTCCGAGGTCGACAAGCGGCTGGAGAAGGTCGGCTCGGAGCAGGCCAAGTCGCTGAAGGGCAAGGCCGCCGTCGCCAACGCCCAGTTGGCGTACGAGCGCTACACCGAGGTTTTCGCCTCCGACCGCTGGAAGGCGCTCGCCGCCGCCGGCGCGCACCCACAGCGGCCGCTGTGGGCGTCCACGTCGACGAAGAACCCGGACTACCGCGACGTCATCTACGTCGAGGAGCTGATCGCCGACGGCACGGTCAACACCATGCCGGAGGCGGTCATCCACGCGTACGCCGACCACGGCGAGACCCGCGGCGACACCGTCACCGGCTCGTACGACGCGGCTCGGCAGGTCTTCGCGGATCTGGAGTCGGTCGGGATCGACATGGCCGACGTGATCGCCACCCTGGAGCGCGAGGGCGTGGAGAAGTTCGAGGCCAGCTGGCAGGAGCTGCTCGACGGTGTCCGCAAGTCGCTGGAGGCGGCGGCGAAGGGCACCGGCGCGCCGAACAAGGCGGCCAAGGGCAACGCGAAGGCCGCCCAGAAGGCCGGTGGGGCATGAGCGAGCGAATCAGCAGGCTGGGCGACGGCACGCAGCGAAGCGGAGTGACGGCATGAGTGAGCGCAGCGAGCGAATCAGCAGGCTCAGCGTGAAGGTGCCTCAGGACGGCACGCAGCGAAGCGGAGTGACGGCATGAGTGACCTGCTCGCGGGGCCGGTGGAGGCAGCCGCCGGGCTGGCCGTGTACGGCGCGGACGCGGTCGACAAGGCCGCGCCCGCCTCGACCCGGGACGCGCTGGTCAAGGCCGGCGTCCCGGGCAAGCTCGCCGGCAAGGACGCCAGCCTGTGGGGTCCGGACGCCGAGGCCGAGGCGAAGATCCGGCTGGGCTGGGTGGACACCCACCAGCGCAGTCGGGAGCTGCTGACGCAGCTGGCCGAGCTGAGCGCCGAGCTGGCCGACCTGGATCACGTGGTGCTCGCCGGAATGGGCGGCTCGTCGCTGGCCCCCGAGGTGATCACCCGGACGCTGGGTCGCCCGCTGACCGTGCTGGACACCACCGACCCGGGCCAGGTCCGGGCGGCGCTCGGTGACCGGTTGGAGCGCACCGTCGTGGTGGTGGCCAGCAAGTCCGGCTCGACTGTCGAGACCGACAGCCACCGACGCGCCTACTGGCAGGCGTTCCTGGACGCCGGGATGACCGAGGCGGAGGCCGGCCGGCACTTCGTCATCGTCACCGACCCGGGTTCGCCGCTGGAGGCCACCGCGGCCGAGATGGGCGCGTTCACAGTGCTCGCCGACCCGAACGTCGGCGGCCGGTATTCGGCGCTGACCGCGTTCGGCCTGGTGCCCTCGGCGCTGGCCGGGGTCGAGGTCGCGGAGTTGCTCGACCAGGCCGACGCGCTGGCCGCGTCGCTCGGCGCGGACCGGGACAATCCGGCGCTGGCGCTGGGCGCCGCCCTGGGCGCGGCGGCGACGCTGGCCCGGGACAAGGTCGCCCTGGTCTCCGACGGCACCGGCATCGACGGCCTCGGCGACTGGGCCGAGCA
This sequence comes from Micromonospora tarensis, assembly GCF_016803395.1. Taxonomy (GTDB): domain Bacteria; phylum Actinomycetota; class Actinomycetes; order Mycobacteriales; family Micromonosporaceae; genus Micromonospora; species Micromonospora tarensis. The sequence continues at coordinate 16,421 of NZ_JAEVHL010000055.1, forward strand.
GTTGATCGCCGAGTCGACCGGCAAGGCTGGGGTGGGCATCCTCCCGGTGGTGGTGGAGTCCCCGCAGAGCCCCGGCGCCACCGGCCCGGACGTGCTGACGGTCAGCTACGGCGGAGCGCTGGCCGCCGGTGACCTGCCGGGCGGCGGCGCCAACCCGGACGTGGCCGTCAACGGCCCGCTGGGCGCGCAGTTCCTGGCCTGGGAGTACGCCACAGCGGTGGCCGGGGTGGTGCTCGGCATCGACCCGTTCAACCAGCCGAACGTCACCGAGTCCAAGGAGAACACCAACAAGATCCTGGCCTCGGGCCTGCCGGCGGAGACGCCGTCGTTCACCGAGGGCGCAATCGAGGTGTACGCCCCGCAGGGCGCTCCGGGGGACCTGGCCGGCGTGCTGCGCTGGCTGCTCGACGGGCTGGGCGACGACGGCTACCTCGCCGTGATGGCGTACCTCGACCGGTTCGCCGACGCCGACACGGCCCGGCTGCGGACGCTGCTGGCCCAGGCCGGTGGCCGGCCGGTCACCTTCGGCTGGGGCCCGCGGTTCCTGCACTCGACCGGCCAGTACCACAAGGGCGGCCCGCAGGTGGGCAGCTACCTCCAGGTGACCGGCGCGGTCGCCGAGGACCTGGCGGTGCCGGGCAAGCCGTACACCTTCGGTGAGTTGCAGGCGGCGCAGGCCGCCGGGGACCGTGAGGCCCTCGCCGGTCGGCAGCGGCCGGTGCTGCGCCTGCACCTCACCGACCGGGCCGCCGGCGTCGCCCAACTGCTCGACGCGGCCGGTCAACTGCGGGCGTGAGGATGGACCACGTGAGTGAAGCGGAGCGAGGAGGCGGCATGAACCCGCTGCGCGACCCACAGGACCGCCGGTTGCCCCGGATCCCGGAGCCCTGTGCTCTGGTGATCTTCGGGGTGACCGGCGACCTGGCCCGCAAGAAGCTGCTCCCCGCCGTCTACGACCTGGCCAACCGGGGGCTGCTGCCGCCCGGCTTCGTGGTGCTCGGTTTCGCGCGCCGCGACTGGGGCGACGGCGACTTCGAGACGTTGGCCTGCGAGGCGGCCCGCAAGCACGCCGCACCCCGTGGCGGGACGAGGTGTGGGCACGGCTGGCCGGCAACATCAAGTTCGTCGGTGGGTCGTTCGACGACGACGCGGCGTTCGACACGCTCGCCGCGACGCTGGACGACCTGCGGCAGAGCCACGGCATCACCGGCAACGCGGCCTTCTACTTCTCCATCCCGCCGGCCGCGTTCCCGGTCGTGCTCAAGCAGTTGGCCCGCACCGGCATGGCGGACAACGACAAGTCGGGCGGTTGGCGCCGGGTCGTGGTGGAGAAGCCGTTCGGTAACGACCTGCCCTCGGCGAAGGCGCTCAACGACCTCGTCGACGACGTGTTCACCCGGCAGGACGTCTTCCGGATCGACCACTATTTGGGCAAGGAGACCGTCCAGAACATCCTCGCGCTGCGGTTCGCCAACAACCTGTTCGAGCCGCTGTGGAACTCGAAGTACGTCGACTCGGTGCAGATCACCATGGCCGAGGACGTCGGCATCGGCACCCGGGCCGGCTTCTACGACACCGTCGGCACCGCCCGCGACGTCCTGCAGAACCACCTGCTCCAACTCCTCGCCCTGGTGGCGATGGAGGAGCCGACCAGCTTCGACGCCGACGAGATCCGGGCCGAGAAGCTGAAGGTGCTCAAGGCCATCACCCTGCCCAAGGACGTCGCGCGGGACACCGTCCGCGGCCAGTACCTGCCGGGCTGGGTGGGCGGCGAACGCGCCGTCGGTTACCTGGAGGAGCGGGACGTTCCCACCGACTCCACCACCGAGACGTACGTGGCGGTGCGGCTGGGCATCCAGAACCGCCGCTGGGCGGAGGTGCCGTTCTACATCCGGGCCGGCAAGCGACTGCCCCGGCGGGTCACCGAGGTCGCCATCATCTTCAAGAAGGCGCCGCACCTGCCGTTCAACGACGCCGACATGGAGTCGCTGGGCAACAACCAACTGGTCATCCGGGTGCAGCCGGACGAGGGCGTGGTGCTCAAGTTCGGCTCGAAGGTGCCCGGCACCACGATGGAGGTCCGCGACATCGCGATGGACTTCCAGTACGGCGAGGCGTTCACCGAGTCCAGCCCGGAGGCGTACGAGCGGCTGGTGCTGGACGTGCTGATCGGCGACCGCACCCTGTTCCCGGACGCGGCCGAGGTCGAGCAGAGCTGGCAGGTGATCGACCCGCTGGAGCACGCCTGGGCGGGCACCACCCCGGAGCCGTACCGGGCCGGCGAGTGGGGGCCACGGGCCTCCGACGAGATGCTGGCCCGCGAGGGCCGCGCTTGGAGAAGAGCATGATCGGGCTGTGGGACACCACCGGCAACGAGGTGGTCAAGGCGCTCGCCGCCGAGCGGCGCAGCGCCGGCGGGGTGGCCAGCGGGATGGCGCTCACCCTCATCGTGGTCGTGGACGAGAAGCGGGTTCGTGAGGCGGAGGCGGCGGCGACGATCGCCGCCGCCGCCCACCCGTGCCGGCTGCTGGTGGTGGTGCGCTCCGAGATCGAGCGGGACCGCAACCGCCTGGACGCCGAGATCGTGGTCGGTGGCCGGCTCGGCCCGTGCGAGGCGGTGGTCACCCGGATGTACGGCCGGCTGGCCCTGCACGCCGAGTCGGTAGTGCTGCCGCTGCTCGTCCCCGACGTGCCGGTGGTCACCTGGTGGCACGGCGAGCCGCCGGCGGAGATCGCCACTGACTTCCTCGGGGTGGTCGCCGACCGGAGGATCACCGACTCCGCGCAGGCCGCCGACCCGGTGGAGGCGCTGCGGCAGCGGGCCCGGGACTACGCCCCCGGCGACACCGATCTCGCCTGGACCCGGATCACCCCGTGGCGGACCCTGGTCGCCGGTGCGTTCGACACCACCAGCGCCCGGGTCACCGAGGCTACAGTGGTCGCGCCGCCCACCGACCCGACGGCGACGCTGATGATCGGTTGGCTGGCCAGCCGGCTCGGCATCACCCCGCGCCGGGTGGACACCACCGACGCCCCCCGGATGCGGGAGGTGCAGCTGAGCTGCGCCAACGGTGACCAGCTGACGCTGACCCGGGAGGACAGCCTGGCCGTGTTCCGGCGGACCGGCCAGGACGACAGAGCCCTGCCGCTGGTCCGCCGCCCACTCGGCGACGAGCTGGCCGAGGAGCTGCGCCGGCTGGACGCCGACCAGGTGTACGCGGAGGCGCTGGGCGCGACGGTCGGGCTGCGCGGGCTTGAGCAGCGCCCCCCGCAGCGGGTTCACGTCTGGAAGGATCCAGCCACCGCACGCCGCGCCGAGGCCGGCGTCACCGCGCACACCGGCACCAGCGGCGAGGCCTGAGCCCGGTCGAGGTACCCCGGCAGGCCCCACCCCGGCGCCTCCGCACCATCCGCCCCCACCACCTCGGGCACACCGGCCCGGGCACGACGCGACAGCGACCGCCCCGCGGTCGGGAAACGAAGGCGCAACCCATGAGTGAGGCGAGTGTCGCCGTGCACGCCGACGCCGAGCTGCTGGCACAGGCCGTGGCGGCCCGGTTGCTGGTGAAGCTGCTCGACGCCCAGGCCGACCGGGGCGAGGCCTCGGTGGTGCTCACCGGCGGTCGGGTCGCCGCGGCCGTCTACCGGGCGGTCGCGGCGCTGCCGGCCCGGGACGCGGTGGACTGGTCCCGGGTCGACGTGTGGTGGGGCGACGAGCGGTTCCTGCCGGCCGGTGATCCGGACCGCAACGAGACCCAGGCCCGTGCCGCCCTGCTGGACGTGGTGCCGCTGGACCCGGCCAGGGTGCACGCGATGCCGGCCTCGGACGGCCCGGCCGGCGACGACCCGGAGATGGCGGCGGCAGCGTACGCGGAGGAGCTGCTGCGCGCCGCCCGCCCCGGGCACGCCACGCTGCCGCACTTCGACGTGCTGATGTTGGGCGTCGGCGAAGACGGGCACGTCGCCTCGGTCTTCCCGGAGCACCCGGTGCACTACGAGACCCGGCCGGTCAGCGCGGTGCGGGGCAGCCCGAAACCGCCGCCGACGCGGACCACCCTCACCCTGCCGGCGATCAACACCGCCGAGGAGGTCTGGTTGGTCGCAGCCGGCGCCGACAAGGCGCGCTCGGTGGGGATGGCGTTGGCCGGCGCCGGGCCGGTGCAGCTGCCCGCCGCCGGGGTGCACGGTGTGAGCCGCACCCGCTGGCTGCTGGACCGGGCGGCGGCAACCGACGTACCAGCCCGGCTGCGTAGCCTCCGCTGAGCGCGGCTGTTACTCGCCCCGGCGACGACGCAGCGCGGCCAGCGCCTCGTTCAGCAGGGCCTCGCCCTCCTCGGCGGTGCGTCGCTCCTTCACGTACGCCAGATGGCTCTTGTAGGGCTCGGCGCGGACCCGGCCCGGCGGGTTCTGCGCATCCTGCCCGGCCGGTAGGCCGCAGCGGGGGCAGTCCCACACGGTAGGCGGTTCGGCGTCCGCGGCGATCCGGATGTCGACCTGGTGGTGGTTGCGGCACCAGTAGGTGACGTTCTGGCGGGGGGCGGGTTGATGCCGCTCGTCCGGGCGCGTGGGCGCGGACCCGACCCGGGCGCCCCGGATGACGTTGCCACTCGGCACGGCTGCTCGCTCCTGTCGTCGGAGGGACCCGCCGACTTCGGGGGTGGAGCGGCGGGCGACGCGGTGCAGCGGAGAAAAGCCTGCGCGCGGCCCGTCAGTGACGGACCGCGCGCAGATTGTACGACTTGACGAGCCTGCTCAGGCGCCGCTGTTCATCTGGAGGCGTAGCCAGAGCCCGAGCCCGACGATGGCGGCGAACCAGACCACGCTCACCAGAACGGTGTAGCGGTCCAGGTTTTTCTCCGCGACCGAGGAGCCGGCGAGGCTGGAGCTGACGCCACCACCGAACATGCTCGACAGACCGCCGCCCTTGCCGCGGTGCAGCAGGATCAGCATGGTGAGCAGAATGCTCGTGATGACCAGCAACACGATCAACGTGTATGCGAACCAGATCGGCATGGCTGGGGTCAGTTCCTCTCGTAACGATCCTCGCCCGGTCTGATCGGGCATCGGTGGCACCGACCGGCGGACGGGCGGTGTCAAGGATACCGAGCGATCAGCGCACGAGGTGCTCCGGGAACCGGCAGATCTGCGCGAATTCCTCGGCGTCCAGGCTGGCGCCCCCCACCAGGCCCCCGTCCACGTCCGGCTGAGCCATGATCGAGGCGACGTTGGACGCCTTGACCGAGCCGCCGTAGAGGACCCGGACCTGGTCGGCGGTCTCCTGGTCGAAGCGCTCAGCCAGCCGCTTCCGGACCGCCCCGCAGACCTCCTGGGCGTCCTCCGGCGTCGCGGTCTTGCCCGTGCCGATCGCCCAGACCGGCTCGTACGCGATCACGACCTGCCGCACCTGCTCGGGGGTGAGCCCGGCGAGGCCCCCGTCGAGCTGGTCGGCGCAGTGCGCCACGTGGGTGCCCTGCTCGCGGACGTCCAGCCCCTCCCCCACGCAGAGGATCGGGGTCAGGCCGTGCGTCAGCGCCGCCTTCACCTTGGCGTTGACCACCACGTCGTCCTCGTGGTGGTAGGCCCGCCGCTCGGAGTGCCCGACCACCACGTACGTGCAGCCGAGCTTGGCCAGCAGCGGGCCGGAGATGTCCCCGGTGTACGCGCCGGACGCGTGCGGGGAGAGGTCCTGCCCGCCGTAGCCGATCAGCAGCTTGTCGCCGTCCACCGCGGTCTGCACGGTACGCAGGTCGGTGAAGGGCGGCAGCACGACCGTCTCGACCTCGGTGAGCTGCTTCTCGGTGAGGCTCGCCGCCAGCTTCTGCACCAGCAGGTTGGCCTCGAGGTGGTTGAGGTTCATCTTCCAGTTGCCGGCCATCAGCGGCCGACGGGTGGTGCTCGCCATGTTCAGTTCTCCAGGGCCGCGATGCCGGGGAGGGTCTTGCCCTCGAGGTATTCCAGAGAGGCGCCGCCACCCGTGGAGATGTGCCCGAAGGACGATTCGTCCAGCCCCAGGGCACGGACCGCGGCTGCGCTGTCACCGCCACCGACGACGCTGAACGCGTCGGCCTTGGTGATCGCCTCGGCGATCCCCCGGGTGCCCGCCGCGAACGCCGGCATCTCGAACACGCCCATCGGGCCGTTCCAGAAGATCGTCTTCGCCTGGGACAGCGCGGCGCTGAAACCGGCCACCGTCTCCGGGCCGACGTCCAGGCCGAGCCGGTGGCTCGGAATGCCGTCCACGCGGACCGTGTCGTGCGCGGCGTCCGGGGCGAACGCGTCCGCCACCACCACGTCGACCGGGAGCATGATCTTGCCGCCGGACCGCTCCAGCAGGTTGCGGCAGGTCTCGACCATGTCCTTCTCCAGCAGCGAGGTGCCCACCTCCAGGCCCTGGGCCTTGAGGAAGGTGAAGCACATCCCGCCGCCGATGAGCAGCCGGTCGACAGTGGGCAGCAGCGCCTCGATCACGGCGAGCTTGTCGGACACCTTCGACCCACCGAGCACCACCACGTACGGCCGCTCGGGGTCACCGGTGAGCTTCGAGAGCACCTCGACCTCACGCAGCACCAGTCGGCCGGCGACGCGCGGCAGCCGGGCCGGCACGTCGAAGACGCTGGCGTGCTTGCGGTGCACCGCACCGAACGCGTCGTCCACGTACGCGTCGCCGAACGACGCGAGCTGGTCGGCGAAGGCACCCCGCTCGGCCTCGTCCTTGCTGGTCTCCCCGGCGTTGAAACGCAGGTTCTCCAGCAGGGCGACCTGGCCGTCGGCCAGGTCCGCGACGGTCGAGCGGGCGGAGTCACCGACGGTGTCGGTGGCGAAGTGCACCGGCGCGCCGAGCAGCTCACCGAGCCGCCCGGCGACCGGGCTCAGGCTGAACTGCGGGTCCGGAGCGCCCTTCGGGCGGCCCAGGTGCGAGCAGACGACCACCTTCGCGCCGGCCTCGACCAGCGCGCCGAGGGTCGGCAGCACCGCACGGATGCGCCCGTCGTCAGCGATCCTCACTCCGTCCGGAGTGCCGCCTTGCGGCGCGGAGGTGGAGTTATGATCGTCGATGGTGCTGGTCTGCTTGTCGAGCGGGACGTTCAGGTCGGCGCGCACCAGCACGCGCCGACCCGACACCCCCTCGGCGAGCAGGTCGTCGAGGGTCCGGATGCTCACAGCGACGAACCGATCAGCTTGACCAGGTCGACCAGGCGGTTGGAGTAGCCCCACTCGTTGTCGTACCAGCCGACGACCTTGACCTGGTTGCCGATGACCTTGGTCAGCGGCGCGTCGAAGATGCACGACGCCGGGTCGGTCACGATGTCGGCGGAGACGATCGGGTCCTCGTTGTAGACCAGGATGCCCTTGAGCGGGCCGTCCGCAGCGGCCTTCAGCGCGGCGTTGACCTCGTCGACGGTGGTCTCCCGGCCGACCTCGACGGTGAGGTCGGTGGCCGAACCGGTCGGGATCGGCACCCGCAGCGCGTACCCGTCGAGCTTGCCCTTCAGCTCCGGCAGGACCAGACCGATCGCCTTGGCGGCACCGGTGGAGGTCGGCACGATGTTCAGCGCGGCGGCCCGGGCCCGACGCAGGTCCTTGTGCGGCGCGTCCTGGAGGTTCTGGTCCTGGGTGTACGCGTGGATGGTGGTCATCAGACCCTTGGTGATGCCGAACGTGTCCTGCAGGACCTTCGCCATCGGGGCCAGGCAGTTGGTGGTGCACGAGGCGTTGGAGATGATGGTGTGCTTCGCCGGGTCGTAGGTGTCGTGGTTGACACCCATGACGACGGTGACGTCCTCGTTCTTCGCCGGGGCGGAGATGATGACCTTCTTGGCCCCGCCGTCGACGTGCGCCTTCGCCTTGGTGGCGTCGGTGAAGAAGCCGGTCGACTCGATGACGACGTCGGCGCCGACCTCACCCCACGGCAGCTTCGACGGGTCCTTCTCGGCGTACGCCTTGATGGTCTTGCCACCGACGGTGATCTCGTCGGCGGTGGCCTTGACCTCGTACGGCAGGCGACCCAGGATGCTGTCGTACTTGAGCAGGTGGGCGAGCGTGCCGTTGTCGGTCAGGTCGTTCACCGCCACGACCTCGATGTCGGCGTCGGACGCCAGCACTGCCCGGAAGAAGTTACGGCCGATTCGGCCAAAGCCGTTGATGCCAACCCGGATGGTCACAGGTCCCATCTCCTCGCGTTCTGGTCTGCCGGCTTCAGACAACGGGCCGGCGGAGTGGTGTGCGCCGACCGTTGGAGCCGGCCGTTGACGGTTCATCTCGGCCACCCCGCCGCGGTCTGAGGACCTGACCGCCCGAGGCGGTGGGCACGACGAGGAGTGCCTGTGTCGGCCCCCTTGCCGTACGCAGCGACCCTATCCGAGCGTGCGAGACCACGCTGCGCCGGGTCGTGCTCCCGGACGCGCCGTGCGGCCTCACCGTCCTATCAGACCACGAGCATGTCGGGCGTGACGGCTGCTTCGGTATCCGGGATGCCGAGGTCCCGGGCCCGCTTGTCGGCAAGCGCCAGCAGCCGGCGGATCCGCCCGGCGATGGCGTCCTTGGTCAGCGGGGGGTCGGCCAGCGCGCCCAGCTCCTCCAGCGACGCCTGCCGGTGCTCCAGGCGCAGCCGCCCGGCGTCGGTCAGGTGGTTGGGTGCCTCGTCGGCGAGGATCTCCAGGGCGCGGGTGACCCGGGCGGCTGCGGCGACCGCCGCGCGCGCCGAGCGGCGCAGGTTGGCGTCGTCGAAGTTGGCCAGCCGGTTGGCGGTGGCGCGCACCTCACGGCGTACCCGGCGCTCCTCCCAGGCCAGCACGCTGGAGTGCGCGCCGATCCGGGTCAGCAGCGCGGCGATCGCGTCGCCGTCCTTGACGACCACCCGGTCCACCCCGCGTACCTCGCGGTTCTTCGCGGTGATGCCGATCCGGCGGGCCGCGCCGACCAGCGCCAGCGCCGACTCCGGCCCCGGGCAGGTGATCTCCAGCGCGCTGGAGCGGCCGGCTCGGTGAGCGAGCCGTGCGCCATGAACGCGCCCCGCCACGCGGAGACCGCGCAGCAGACGTTCGCCGCCACCACGTGCGGGGGCAGCCCGCGCACCGGGCGACCCCGCACGTCGAGCAGGCCGGTCTGCCGGGCGAGGGCCTCGCCGTCCTTGACCACCCGCACGATGAAGTGGCTGCCCTTGCGCAACCCGCCGGAGGCCAACACGTGGATCTCGCTCGGGTACCCGTAGACCTCGGCGATCTCCCGACGCAGTCGTCGGGCCACCGCCCCGGTGTCCAGCTCCGCCTCCACCACCACGCGGCCGGAGACGATGTGCAGCCCGCCCGCGAAGCGCAGCAGCGCGGCCATCTCCGCACGCCGACAGCAGGGCTTGGGCACGTCGACCCGACTCAGCTCGTCCTTGACCGCGGCCGTCATCGCCATTGTGCGTCCCCTCACGGACCGGTTCCGGCGTGTCGCCGGAGATTACGTACGTGTCTAACGATCGGAGCCCAGGACAGGCACCAGCGCGGCACCCAGGGCAGCCGGATCATGGCGGGGAGTCCCGTCGACAACGGCGACGGGGGCGAGGACCAGGCGGGCACCCAGCGATTCTGCCGCACGTTCGACCGGTTCGGGGTCACCCACCGCCTTGGCATCGGCGAGCACAAGATCCACCTTGAGCTCGGGCAGGTACCAGTGCAGCGCCGCGAGATGGTCGGCGACGGAGAGCCCGAGCGTCTCCTTCTCCGCGGCCAGGTTCAGCGTGACCAGCCGCCGGCCGAGCTGGACACGATCGCGTCGGCCAACTGCGGCACCAGCAGGTGCGGAAGCACGCTGGTGTACCAGCTGCCCGGCCCGAAGATCAACCAGTCCGCCGCCCTGATCGCCTCGATGGCCTCGGCGCAGGCCGGCGGGGCGCTCGGGGTGAGGCGCAGCGACTCGACCCGACCGGTGGTGACCGCCACCTGGTGCTGGCCACTCACCGTCCGCACCTCGTCCGGGGCGGCCGGGTCGACACCCCGAACCCGGGCCTCGATGCCTACCGGCTGGCGGGACATCGGCAACACCCGACCCACCGCGCCGAGCATCGCCCCGGCGTGCTCCAGGGCCGCCACCGGGTCGCCGAGCAGCTCCATCAGGCCACAGAGCACCAGGTTGCCCACCGCGTGCCCGGTCAGCCCGTCGGTGCCGGCCGACGCCCCGTCGGTGCCGGCCCATACTCCGTCGGTGCCCGTCGACGCCCCGTCGGTGCCGCGCCGGGCCGCGCCGGGCCGGTCCGGGTCGTCGCCCGCCGCCGTGACCGGGTCGGTCGCCCCGGCTCGGGGTACGTCCACCGGCGCGGCGACGAAGCGGTGCTGGAACAGCCCGGCGCTGCGCCGGGTCGCCGGGTGGTCCCCCGCCAACGCCACCAGCGCCTGCCGTAGATCACCCGGGGGCAGGCCACCCCGCTCGGCGCGGAGCCGGCCACTGGACCCGCCGTCGTCCCCCACGGTGACCACCGCGGTGATGTCGAGGTCGAGTTCGGGAGCGCAGTGCCGCAGCGCGCGCAACGAGGCGGACAGACCATGCCCGCCACCGAACGCCACCACCCGCCGGGACGTCATTCCCGCCCCAGGTCGCGGTGCTGGGCGTTGGCCGCCAGCCCGGAGTGGCGCAGCCGGCTGGCCAGCTCCTCGGCGATGGCCACACTGCGGTGCTTGCCGCCGGTGCAGCCGACCGCGACGGTGAGGTAGCGCTTGCCCTCCCGCTCGAAGCCGGTCGTGGTGGCGTTGACCAGGTCGGCGTACGAGGCGACGAAGGCGTCCGCGCCCTCCTGGCCCAGCACGTACGCGCTGACCGCCTCCTCCCGCCCGGTGTGCTCCCGCAGCTCCGGCACCCAGTACGGATTGGGCAGGAACCGGGCGTCCAGCACGAAGTCGGCATCCGGCGGCAGGCCGTACTTGAAGCCGAACGACAGCACTGTCACCCGCAGCCGGCGGGCGTCCTCGCCGCCGAACAGCTCCTCGATGCGCCGGCGGAGCTGGTTGACGTTCAGGTGGCTGGTGTCGATGATCACGTCGGCCTGGTCGCGCGCCTCCTCCAGCAGCCCGCGCTCCACGGCGATGCCGTCGGCCAGCCGCCCGTCGCCCTGCAACGGGTGCGAACGGCGGACGCTCTCGAACCGCCGGATCAGCACCTCGTCGTCGGCGTCGACGAAGACCACCCGGGGCGAGAACCCGCGGTCCCTCAGCTCCCGGATCGCCCCGGCCAGGTCCGTGAAGAAGGCCCGCGACCGGACGTCCAGCACCATCGCGGTGCGCCGAGCCGCGCCACCCGCCTTGAACGCCAGCTCGGCCATGTCCAGCATCAGTGCCTGCGGCAGGTTGTCGACGACGTAGTAGCCGACGTTCTCCAACGCCCGGGCGACAGTGCTTCGGCCGCCCCCGGAGACGCCGGTGACCACCACGAGAGTGGTCTCCGACTCGGTCGCCAGCTGCTCGTCCCCGGCAACCCGGTCGTCCATCCGGTCACCGACTGTGCGCGCCTCGCTCACCCGTACCCCCAAGCCGTGGCGCCGCGGCCGCCTGTGGCCGCGATTGGTCAATCAGCGACTCTATCCCGCCACCAGCCCGAGGCCGGGCACCCGTGGCCAAGCTGCGGCCACGGACCGGTCGAGGGTCACCCTCCCGACAGTCAGCGCGCTTGATGACGATCAGTAATCATCTATACGCTTTCTGTGATCACCGCAGGTCACGATCGATATCTGGGAGGGCGCGATGCACGACCTGGCGGACAAGAACAAATACGTCGGCTTCCTGTTCATGCGAATCAGCCCCGAGTACTTCGCCCTCGGCCGGGAGGGCATCCACGAGATCTCCGCCGAGCACGCCCGCGACCTGGGCCGCTTCGCCAAGCAGCTCACCCACGTCGTGACGACCGGGGTGAACGGCAGGTACGACCAGGTCACGATCGTGGAGGGCGACACCCTCGAGGAGATCAACGCGGCGGCCACCGCCTTCCGGATGGGCAACAAGGCCCGCTACATCGAGATCGTCGACATCGTGGTCGGGATGAAGGCCCCGCCGCGCGGTCTGGCCAACCGGTCCAGCCAGCCCGGCTGACCGCGTCGCCCGGCGCACCGAGTGGTGGGTGCGCCGGGCGGGCGCTGTCGGGGTTGGCTCGTACACTCCCCGGATGGCTTCTCCGACCGACCTGCGTACCGAGGACGCGCTGGCGGTGCTGCGCCGGGTGTTCGGCTACGACGCCTTCCGCGGTTTCCAGCGGGACGTGATCGACCACGTGGTCGCCGGCGGCGACGCGCTGGTGTTGATGCCCACCGGTGGCGGCAAGTCCCTGTGCTACCAGATCCCGGCCCTGGTCCGCGACGGGGTCGCGGTCGTCGTTTCCCCGCTGATCGCGCTCATGCAGGACCAGGTCGACGCGCTCACCGCCGTCGGCGTACGCGCCGGGTTCCTCAACTCCACCCAGAGCCTGGACGCCCGACGCCGAGTCGAGGCCGCCTTCGTCGCCGGTGAGCTGGACCTGCTCTACCTGGCCCCGGAAGGGCTCGGCGTCCGGTCCACCCTCGCCCTGCTGGACCGGGGGCGCATCTCCCTGTTCGCGATCGACGAGGCGCACTGCGTGTCCCAGTGGGGGCACGACTTCCGCCCCGACTACCTGGCGCTCTCGATGCTGCACGAACGGTGGCCCGAGGTGCCCCGCATCGCCCTGACCGCCACCGCCACCAGCGCCACCCGCACCGAGATCGCCAGCCGACTCAAACTCGACGACGCCCGCCACTTCGTGGCCAGCTTCGACCGGCCCAACATCCAGTACCGGATCGTGCCCAAGCGCGAACCCCGCAAGCAACTGCTGGCCCTGCTGCGCGACGAGCACCCCGGCGACGCCGGCATCGTCTACTGCCTGTCCCGGGCCTCGGTGGACAAGACGGCGGAGTTCCTCACCGCCAACGGGATCGCCGCGCTGCCCTACCACGCCGGGCTGGACGCGGGCACCCGCGCGGCCAACCAGCAGCGCTTCCTGCGCGAGGACGGCCTGGTCATGGTGGCCACCATCGCCTTCGGCATGGGCATCGACAAGCCCGACGTGCGGTTCGTGGCCCACCTCGACCTGCCCAAGTCGGTCGAGGGCTACTACCAGGAAACCGGCCGCGCCGGGCGGGACGGGCTGCCGTCCACCGCCTGGCTGGCGTACGGCCTGCAGGACGTGGTCCAGCAACGCAAGATGATCGACACCTCCGAGGGCGACCTCGCCCACCGCCGCAACCTCGCCGCGCACCTGGACGCGATGCTCGCCCTCTGCGAGACGGTGCGCTGCCGACGGGTCCAGCTGCTCGAATACTTCGGCGAAACGACCACCGCCGCCTGCGGCAACTGCGACACCTGCCTCACCCCACCGGAGTCCTGGGACGGCACTGTCGCCGCCCAGAAGCTGCTGTCCACCGTCTTCCGCCTCGACCGCGAACGCAACCAGCGCTTTGGCGCCGGGCACTGCGTCGACATCCTGCTCGGCAAGCAGACCGACAAAATCAGCCAGTACGGTCACGACTCGCTGACCGTCTTCGGCATCGGCTCCGAGCTGAGCGAGGCGGAGTGGCGCGGCGTGGTACGCCAACTGCTCGCCGAAGGGCTACTCGCCGTGGAGGGTGACTACGGCACCCTCGCGCTGACCGAGGCGAGCGCGGATGTCCTCGGTCGCCGCCGTACGGTCACGATGCGCCGCGAGCCGGAGAAGCCGGCGTCGAGCCGCGGGTCGAAGCCGCGTGGCTCGTCCACAGTCGTGGCAGAGTTGAGCCCGGCCGCCGCGCCCGTCTTCGAGCGGCTGCGCGCCTGGCGGGCGGCCACCGCCAAGGAACAGGGCGTCCCGGCGTACGTCATCTTCCACGACGCCACGCTGCGACAGATCGCCAACGACACACCCGGCACGCTGGCCGAACTGTCCCGCGTCAACGGGGTCGGCGAGAACAAGCTCGCCAAGTACGGCGAGCAGATTCTTGCCGTACTAGCCACCGACTGACATGGCGAAGGGCCGGGCCCCGGTGGTGGGGTCCGGCCCTTCGGTGTGTGGTGGGTGTTTTAGCTGGTCGTGGTGTGGGTTTTAGCTGGTGGCGTAG
>NZ_JAEVHL010000056.1 GCF_016803395.1 Micromonospora tarensis
GGCCGGCACGGCACCGCCGCCGGCACCGATCCCGCCGCAAGCCGCCGGCCCCGCGCCGGCACACCCCGGGCAAGCGCACCCCGGGCAGCCGTTCACACCGGGGATCCCCGGCCAGACCGGCCCGGCGCAGATCCCACCCCCGCCGGACCTGACGCAGTTCGGCAATCCGCCGCAGCCGAGCCCCGCACCGCAGCAGGCAGTTCCACCAACCCCACCGCCCGGCCCGTTCCCACCCTCGCCGGGCTGGTACCCGCCGCCCTGGCAGCAGGGCGCGCCCGGTGCCACCCCTGGCCAGCCGTACCAGGAGCCCGACGGGGCGGCCCGGGTGCCGGCCACCGGTTATCCGGACCCGGCCGGCTATCCGGATGCGAGCTGGACACCGGAGGCCAGCGCGGCACCGACCGCCGAGGACTTCGCCCGACGCCGCCAGGTTCGGCCCGCCGAGCCGGTGGCGACCATGGGTGTACGCGCGGTGGTCAACAAGATGGGCCTGCTCCGGCTCTCCCCGGGGCGGCACGAGCAGGAACTCAAGCGGGACATCGAGATGGTGCGCCGCAACTTCGGTGGGCTACGGCAGGTGACAGTGGTCAACCCGAAGGGTGGCGCGGGCAAGACGGTGGCGATCCTGCTGCTCGCGATGACGTTCGGTCAGAAGCGCGGCGGCTACGTGCTGGCCTGGGACAACAACGAGACGCAGGGCACCCTCGGGATGCGCGCCCAGCAGGACTTCCACTCCCGCACGGTGCGGGACATGCTGCGTGACCTCGGGCAGTTCCAGGGGGCGCACGGGCGGGTCGGCGACCTGTCGCAGTATGTCCGCTCTCAGGGCGAGGGGATGTTCGACGTGCTGGCGTCGGACGAGTCGGCCACCGGCGGCGAAATGCTCACGGCCGCCGCGTTCGCCGAGATCCGCGAGGTGGTCAGTCGGTTCTACAAGTTGATCTTCGTGGATACCGGGAACAACGTCCGGGCGCAGAACTGGCAGGCCTCGATGGATGCCACCGACCAGTTGGTGGTCACCATGTCGGCCCGTAACGACTCGGCGGAGACCGCCGCCCGGATGCTCGACCACCTGGAGCAGAGCGGCCGGCAGCGGCTGGTCCGGCAGGCCGTGACAGTGGTGTCGATGCCGCCGTCCCGCAAGGAGATCGACCTGCCGGCCATCCAGGAACACTTCGCGGCCCGCACCCGGGTGGTGCTGCTGGCCCCGTACGAGCGGCTCATCGACAGCGGCGAGCCGATCCGGTACGGCGGGCTCTCCTCGGCCACCCGGGACGCCTGGCTGAAGATCGCCGCCGCGGTCGCCGAAGGGCTCTGACCAGCCGACGGCCGGCCCGGTGTCGGGCGGCGTCGGAACGCTGTCAGTTGCTCGCCAGCGCGTCCGCCGCTTCCGGGTCGCAGTCACGCAGGAACTGGGCGCAGCGGGCCGCCTCGTCGGCCTCGCCGATCTCGTCGGCGGCCCGGGACAGCACGTACAGGCAGCGGAGGAAGCCCTGGTTGGGCTCGTGCGCCCACGGCACCGGGCCGTACCCCTTCCAGCCACTGCGGCGTAGCTGGTCGAGGCCCCGGTGGTAGCCGGTGCGCGCGTACGCGTACGCCGCCACGACCTGGTCATGCCCGAACGCCCGGGCCGCGAGTTCCGCCCAGGCCGCGCTGTAGGTCGGGAAACCGGCCGCCACGGCGGCGAACGCCTCGTCGGTGCCGGTCTCGTTCGCGGCAGCCAGGGCCGCGTCGGCCTCGTCGTTCGCGGGCAGGCGGGTGGCCGGTGGCTCTGGCAAAAGGTTCTGCATCGCCCCATTCAACCCGCTGGACAGTGCGACACGCGAGCGGGTCGGCCGACGCGTCCCGCTGAACGGATGAGGAGTTGGTCACGCCTGCGGCCTATGCCGCCACCAGGTGTTTTCCATTACAACTAATAGTCCGGAGCCTCCCCAGGAACCGGTAACGCAGGAGCCCGGTGGCCACGACCACCGGGCTCCTGTCGGTTCCCGGTCCAGCCCGAGGTTTGGCCCGCCCCAACGGACGGGCAGGATGGCCGGGTGCCGACCCCACCTCCCGCAGACGTCATCGAGCCACACCTGCACGCCGGTGAGATCCAGACCCGGGCCGAGTTCGACCAGCAGCTGGTCACCGGCCGGCTGACCGGGTTGACCGTGCAGGGCCTGCGCCTCGACCTCACGCCGGTGCCCGACCTGACCGGCGTCGAGGTGGCCGGCACCCTCTTCGTCGGATGCCGGTTCGCGTCCCGGGACGTCGGCGCCGACCTGGTCCGGCGGGGCGCGAACGTGGTGCCGCCGTTCTCCGGACTGCCGTACCCGACGCAGCCGACGCACCTCTACACCCCGGAGGAGCTGGCCGCCGGGTTCGCCGAGGGCGGGTTCACCGGGATGTACGACACCCGGGTGTACGAGCACTACCGGGCGCACGGCGGCGCGTTGCCGGACGTCAAGGAGGCGCTCGGTCAACGGCTGCACGACCACGGTGTGGACAACGCGCTGGCCGACGCCACCCGGGACTGGCTCGCCGGGCACGGGCCGCAGTCGGTGGTGGGCATCATGGGCGGTCACGCGGTACGACGCGGCAGTCCCGCGTACCGGATGGCGGCGGTGCTGGGGTGGGAGCTGGCGCGGGCCGACCGGCTGGTGGTGACCGGTGGCGGCCCCGGGGTGATGGAGGCGGCGAACCTCGGCGCCTACCTGGCGGACCGACCGGCGACGGACGTGACGGCCGCGATCGACCTACTGGCCACCGCCCCCGACTTCACCGACCACCACCGGTACACGGCCACCGCACTGACGGTCCGACAGCGGTACGCGGGGGTGCCCCGGCAACGTGGCGACGAGTTGGGCTGGGCACGGGCCGGTGGTCTGGCCATTCCGACCTGGCTGTACGGGCACGAGCCGGCGAACCTGTTCGCCGGGCGGATCGCGAAGTACTTCTCGAACGCGATCCGGGAGGACACCATCCTGCGGCTCGCCCGGGGTGGCATCGTCTTCGCCCCGGGGCGGGCCGGCACGGTGCAGGAGGTGTTTCAGGCGGCCACCAAGACCTACTACGGCACCGACGGGGCCAGCGGCGCGTACATCTTCCTGGACCGCGACTACTGGACCCGGGAGCTGCCGGTGGAGGCGTTGTTGCGCCCGCTGCTGGCCGCGTCCCCGTTCGGCGACCTGTCGGCGTCGATCCACCTCACCGACGACGTCCGCGAGGCCGTCCGCCTGCTGACGGCCTGACGAACAACGGCCGGCCCCCCGCGAGGGGAGCCGGCCGTCGGTGCGGCGTCGTTACTTGGTCATCGTGGTGCCGGTGGAACGCAGGTGCTCGCACGCCTCGACGACCCGGGCGGCCAGGCCAGCCTCGGCCGCCTTGCCCCAGGCCCGCGGGTCGTACTGCTTCTTGTTGCCGACCTCGCCGTCGATCTTCAGCACGCCGTCGTAGTTGCGGAGCATGTGGTCCGCGACCGGCCGGGTGAAGGCGTACTGGGTGTCGGTGTCGATGTTCATCTTCACCACGCCGTAGTCCAGCGCCTCGCGGATCTCGCTCAACAGGGAGCCGGAGCCGCCGTGGAAGACCAGGCTGAGCGGCTTGTCCTTGCCGTACTTGGCGCCGACCGCCTCCTGGATCTGGTTGAGGATCTCCGGACGCAGCTTGACGTTGCCCGGCTTGTAGACGCCGTGCACGTTGCCGAAGGTCAGCGCCGCCATGTAGCGGCCCTTCTCGCCGAGGCCGAGCGCCTCGACCATGGCCAGGCCGTCCTCGGTGGTGGTGTAGAGCTTGTCGTTGATGGCGTTCTCGACGCCGTCCTCCTCGCCACCGACGACGCCGACCTCGATCTCAAGGACGATCTTGGCCTTGGCGGCCTCGTCGAGCAGCTGCGCGGCGATCTGCAGGTTCTCCGCCACCGGCACGGCCGAGCCGTCCCACATGTGCGACTGGTACAGCGGCTCCTCGCCGCGCTTCACCCGCTCCTGCGAGATGCCCATCAGCGGACGGACGAACTTGTCCAGCTTGTCCTTCGGGCAGTGGTCGGTGTGCAGGGCGATGTTCACCGAGTACTTCTTGGCCACCTCGTGCGCGTACGCGGCGAACGCCACCGCGCCGGTGACCATGTCCTTGATCGAGGGACCGGAGAGGTATTCCGCACCACCGGTGGAGACCTGGATGATGCCGTCGCTCTCCGCGTCGGCGAAGCCCTTGAGCGCCGCATTCAGCGTCTGGGAGGAGGTCACGTTGATCGCGGGGTACGCGTACCGGCCAGCCTTGGCGCGGTCCAGCATCTCCGCGTAAGCCTCGGGGGAAGCGATGGGCATGGGATGCGCTCCTTAGTTACCACTCTCGGCCGTGCTGGCCGCTGCTCTTCATGTCTGCGCCGGACCGCGCTGTCCTCCGCCGGAAGTATCCCGTAGGTGAGGTGCGTCGGAACAACCGACCCGGGTGTCAGCCGTTCACCGGCGGTCCAGGTGGTCCGGCACGATGACGCTGATCAGCCAGGTGACCACTGTCATCACGATGGCTCCCCAGAACGCCGCCCAGAAACCGTCCACCTGGAACGGCAGGTCGAACCCGCGGGCGATCCGGTCGGCGAGCAGGAACAGCAACGCGTTGACCACAAGCGCGAACAGCCCCAGGGTCAACAGGTAGAACACGCAGCCGACGACCCGGATCACCGGCTTGAGCACCGCGTTGATCACACCGAAGATCAGCGCCACCACGATCAGGGTGAGGACGGTGTTGCCGCCCGAGCGGGCGTGCACGTCGACACCGGGCACGATCAGCGTGGTTATCCACAACGCGACAGCGGTGATCGCCAGCCTGATGAGGAAGCCCACGGCACCATCCTGGCATCGGGTCGCGTCCACGAGGGCTGATTCCGGCTACTCCGCCTCCCGGCGCGGTGCCGGCTCAGCCCGTACGGTGGGTGGGAACCGTGCCCCGAGACCCCGGGAGGGACGATGGGTCAGCCCGACGAGGACTTCACCCCCGGCGACCACCTCACGCCCGACGAACGCGACCCCGAGGCGGATCCGGCGGACGCGGTCGAGCAGGCCACGGTCGCCGGCCCGGCCGACGTCGACAGTGAGCCGCACCGCGGCCTGGAGGTCGACGACTGGGACGCGATGGAGCAGGCCCGGGTGGTCACCGGGGACGAGGACGACTACCGCTGATCCCGCCGCCGGGTCGGCTGCCCGTTGCGACAGAGGTGCTCAGCCGTTCGGGTCATTGGACAGTTATCGATCCGTAGGGGTTACCAGAGAGCCGGCGTCTCCCTAGGTTGGACGAGCGCCACCTGCACCCCCACTGGAGGACCCCCATGCTCAAGCACTCGCTGCGTTGGCTGACCGGCCTCGGCGCCGCAGGCGCGCTGGTCGCCGCCTCCGCGACCCCCGCCGTCGCGGCGGCCACAATCGAGCCCTACTTCCAGGACTCCACCCTGGCCGTCGGCGCGACGCCGACCACCCGCGCCCTGTTCCTGTACGCCGACGAGCCGACGGTCCTCACCGAGGTCTCGGTGCGATACGACTACCGCTCCCTGGCCAACAAGATCACCGTGGCCCCCGCCGACGGCCAGGAGTGCACCGCACCGGAGGCGGGCGTCCTCGTCTGCGAGGAGCCCGAGGACGTCGTCCTCCACGAGCTGCCGCCGATCGGCAGCGGGACCTACCGCAACGTGACGAAGCAGGTGCGCCTCGGCCTCACCGAAGACGCGCAGCTCGGTGACTCCGGGGACATCGCCGTCAGCTTCCAGGCTGCCGGCGGGCGGAGCGGCGGCTACACCTCGAACGTCCGGGTCGGCGAGGGGGTGGACCTGGCCGGCGGCCCGTTCACCGCCCTCTCCGCGAAGCCGGGTGGCAAGTTCACTGTGCCGCTGGCCGTGGCCAACGCCGGCGACAAGGTCGTCAACGGATTCGTCGCGGTCTTCGATCTCAGCTACTCGATCCGCACCAAGGACCGGTTCAGCAACTGCCGCTACGCCGACGACCACCTGGTCTCCTGCCAGTTCGACGAGGACATCCCGGTGGGCACCGGGCTCGTCGCCACGCTGAACCTCGAACTCGCCAAGGACACGTACGCGCCGACCAACCAGTCCGGCTACGCCCAGTTCATGACCATTTCCGACTTCGAGGACCTGACCCGGGTACGGGCAGCCGTCGGCGCCCGGGCGGCCACCACCGGCAGCGGTCCGAAGCTGACTCTGACCGAGGCACCCGGCAGGATGCGGAAGGCCGATCAGACCGACGTCGCCCCGGGCAACGACTACACCGGGTGGACCATCAAGGCCACCGGCACGAACGGCACCGACCTCGCGGCGATCGGCGCCACGCTCCAGGGCACTGCCGGCACCGTCGTCACGGCGACCGTGGGCTTCCGGAACAACGGCCCCGCGACGCTCGACAAGACGAACGGAGACTTCGAGGCCGCCACCCACACGGTCGTCGAGCTGCCGCCGGGCACCACCGCCGTCGAGGTCCCCGACAGCTGCCAGTTGCGGCAGGGCACCCGCACGTACCAGTGCGCCTCGGAGATGCTGCTGGTGGCCGGGCAGAGCTACACCATGAAGTTCCGGCTACGCGTCGACAGGGTCATCCCCAACGCCCGGGGTGCGGTGCGGGTCAACGCGCCGTGCGAGTGCCCCGCCGGCGGCGGCTTCCAGGACGACATCAAGCCGGCCAACGACAAGGCCACCATCGTGGTCAACGCGGCCCAGAGCGGCGGTGGCCAGGGTGACGGCGACGGTGGCGGTGGTGGGGGTGGTTCGCTGCCCATCACCGGCGCCCCCACCATCCTGATCGCCGGCATCGGGGTCCTGCTGCTCGTCAGCGGTGCGGGCTGCTACCTGCTCGCCCGACGCCAAGGCAGCCGCTTCGCCGCCTGACCACCCCGACCCGACCGACGCCCCGCCGACCCGTACCGGGCCGGCGGGGCGTCGTCGTGATGTCCTCGTCCGTCAGCGGACGGGATCGACCTGCTCCGGGTGCTGAGCCACCCACTGCGCCAACCGATCCTCGCGCAGCGCGGCGAGGAACGCCGGGCCCCGCTTCGGGTCCAGCGGCAACCGCGACGAGCTGTTCACCAGCGGGCCGACCGGGAGGCTGAGCCCCACCGGTTCGACGGTCTTGAGCTCGGGTAGCACCCCCACCAGCCTGGTCAGCGGCAGGCCGTCGTCGTCGACCGTCAGACCCTTACCGGCCGCGAACAGCAGCGCGGTGAGCCGGACCGGATTGGTCAGCACGTCCTGTGCGACCGCCGCTCGGACCAGACCGGCGACGTAGCGCTGGGCGTTACGGTCCCGGTCCAACGCGCCGTCGGGCAGGTACCGCCGTTGCCGCAGCAGGTCGACGGAGGCGGCTCCGTCGAGCCGCTGACAGCCGGCCGGAAAGACCCGGCGGGTGTGCCAGGACCGGACCTCCTTCGGCAGGCACACCTCCACCCCGTTGACGGCCTCGGTGATCCGGCGCAGCCCCGCGAAGGTCAGCACCGCGCCAGCGTCGACGCGTACCCCGGTCAGCTCGGCGACCACCCGGCGAGTCAGCTCGTAGCCGGCGTCCAGGTCGGGCCGGGGCTCGCCGGCACCGCCGAAGAACGCGGAGTTGAGCTTGTCGATCCCCCGGCCGGGGATCGACACCTCCAGGTCGCGCGGCAACGAGATGAGGTACGGCCGGCTCCGGTCGGCCGGGATGTGCACCAACAGGATGGAGTCCGCCAACCGGTACGACGGTTGCTCACCGAAGCCGTCCACGCCGAGCAGCAGAACGTTCAGCGCCCCCGCCGCCGCCGGCCGACCCGACTCCCCGGCAAGCGCCGCGGCCGGCGGCGGCCCGGCGCGCTCCGAGGTGAGCAACGGCACCCCGATTCCCAGTACGCCGAGCAGCGCCAGAGCGGTGCCACCGGCCTGCCAACGCTGGCGACGGCGGCGGCGACGGGTCGCCAGCCGGTCGATCGCGGCCCGCAGCGGGCCGGTCGACGGGGTCAACGGCTCGTGCCGGGCGAACGCGGCACGCAGGTCGTCCTCAATCATCTTCACGCCTCCACGTACTCGGCCCGGAGCGTGGCCAGGGCCCGGGAGATGGACGAACGGACGGTCCCGACGGCGCAGCCGAGAACGTCGGCGATCTCGGCGTCGGGTAGGTCCTCGTAATAGCGCAGCACCAGGACGGCGCGTTGCCGACGGGGCAGCCGGGACAGCCAGGACCAGATCTGGTCGCGGTCCACCGCCGACTGGGTGTGGTCGGTGGACACCGCCACCGTCTCGTCGGGCTCACCCCGCAGCAGCACCCGACGGACCCAGGAGCCGCGCCGCCAGTCGACGTACTGGTTGGTGAGCATCCGGCGCACGTATCGCTCGGGTGAGTCCGCCCGGGCGACCCGACGCCAGTTGAGCTGGACCCGGACCATGGTCTCCTGGACCAGATCCTGAGCCTGGTGCGGATCTCCGGTCAGCATCACCGCGTACCGCAGTAGCGGCGCCAACCGCGCATCCACGAACTCCTCGTACGTCACTGCACCTCCCGGGGCTCCTGCCTCAGATGACGGGAGCGGGCACGCCGAACGTTGCGGTGCAGTTGATCAGCCTTTCGGCTGGTCTTGCTCGCCCGGCGACGCTCGGGGCGGCGGTGAACCTTAACGGCTCCTTAAGCTCCACGGGCTCCACCTCGATCCCCCTTACTGGAGGAACCCCCTCATGCGCAACCACTCCACCCGGCGTTGGCTCGCCGGGCTGGGCGTAGCAGGCGCGTTCGTCGCCGCCTCCGCCACCCCTGTCTCGGCCGCACCGGCCGAGGAGTTCGAGCTGTACGCGAACAACCTGATCGTCGCCGCCGGTGGACCCGAGAAGTGGGTCTCGCTCTACTCCTTCGTGGACCAGCCGTTCACCGACTACACAGTGACGGTGGACCGCAGCGCCGTCAGCGGGTTCGCGGACGTCCAGGAGCCCGAGGGCTACGGGACCTGCACCGCGGCCGGCGCGATGCTGACCTGCACCGTCAAGGGCGACCCGGAGCCGGATCTGGACCTGCTGACGCTGGCCGTGGTGCCGCGCGCCGGTGCCCAGGCGGGAGAGGAGGGCGAACTCGCCTTCACCGTCACCACCCCGGAGTCCGGCACCGCGACGTTCCGTTCGACGGTTGCCGTCGGCGAGGGTGTCGACCTCGCCGCGGAGCACTTCGTGCAGCTGGACGGCAAGCCGGGTGGCACCGTCAAGGCACCACTGAGCGTGGCGAACCGGGGCGACAAGGTCGCCCGAGGCAGCGTTCTCTTCTTCTTCGGCTCCTACGGGTTCACTCCCACCAAGCGCTACGAGAACTGCCAGTACGCCGCGGACGACTACGACGACAACGCGTTCGCCTGCACCTTCGACACCGACCTGGAGCCGGGCGAGGCGGCTCGGCTGGACTCGACCTTCGGGTTCAGCATCCCCGCGGACAGCTGGGCGCCGAACAACCACTACGGCTACGCCGCGTGGTACACCCCGGCCGACTGGCAGGAGTTCCGCTCACAGGTCGGCGTCGCCGGTGATCTCGGCCCGAAGGGCGACGCGCCCGCTCTCAAGCTCGAACCGGTGGCCCCATCCAGGAGCCGTGCGCTCGGCCAGACGGATGTTGACCCGTACAACAACGAGATGCAACTACAGCTTGAGGTCAAGGGCGACCAGAAGGCCGATGTGGCGGCGATCGGGGCAACCGTCAGTGCTCAGGTAGGCGAGACCGTCGCGGCGAAGGTCGGGTACACCAACAACGGCCCGGCAGCCATCGGCGTCGGCGGCGACGGGGGTGTGTACACCGGCGTGGTGGTGACTGTGCCGGTGGGCACCACCGCGGTGACCGTGCCGGAGACCTGTGACGACCTCAGCGACACCAGTGGCAACAGCACGGGCAAGCCGGGCGCGGCCGCGTACGTCTGCTTCACCCCGGACCGGGTGAAGCCCGGTGAGCGGGTCGACTTCGAGTTCGGCCTGCGCGTCGACAGGGCCGGCGCCCTCGCCGGGACCATCGAGCTGCGCCACGCGTTCGGGGACAACGAGGCCGAGGACCTTAACGCCGCCAACGACACCGCCCAGATCCTGGTGAACGCGAACGGCGGCCAGGGTGGCGGCAACGGCGGTGGTGACGGTGACGGCGGCTCGCTGCCGATCACCGGTCAGTCCACCGGCCTGATCGCCGGCCTGGGCGCGGTGCTGCTCGCCGCCGGTGTCGGCGGCTACCTGGCGGCAAAGCGCCGGCGGACCCGCTTCGTCGCCTGATCCATCCGCATCACCGGTGCCCCGCCGACCATCCGGTCGGCGGGGCACCGTCGTTGGGCCCCGCTCCGCGAGGGGGTGGTGAGCAGCCGGTCCGGCGTGGTGCGGCACCTGAGCTTCGGTACCCTTTGTGGCCGTGGACACAGCTGAGACGACTCGCGCTCTCGTGGAGAGCGTCGCCCTGAACCCGCTCGATCCCAAGGAGTTGTTGCAGACCTTCGGGCTGATCGGCGTGTGGGTGATCCTCTTCGCCGAGACCGGTCTGCTGGTGGGCTTTTTCTTCCCCGGTGACTCGCTGCTGTTCCTGGCCGGGGTCGCCTCGTCACCGGTGGCGGATGCGATCTTCGGTGACGGCACCCGCCTCTCGCTCGCCGGCCTGCTGATTGGCGGGCCGATCTGCGCGATCGCCGGCGCCCAGCTGGGGCACTGGCTCGGCGCGCGGTACGGCCGGCCGATGTTCGAGCGGCCGAACTCCCGACTCTTCAAGAAGGAGTACGTGGAGAAGGCCGAGTACTACTTCCAGAAGTTCGGCCCGGCGAAGGCCGTGGTGCTGGCGCGCTTCATTCCGATCGTCCGGACGTTCCTCAATCCGGTCGCGGGCGCGCTCGGCATGCCGGCCCGGAAGTTCCTGCTCTGGAACATCGTCGGTGCGGTGCTCTGGGTGGACGGCATCCTGCTGATCGGCTACCTGCTGGCCGAGCAGATCTACCAGGCCATCGGCGACAAGATCGACCACTACATCCTGCCGGTGGTCGCCCTGATCATCCTGATCTCGGTGCTGCCGATCTTCTTCGAGTTCCTCCGTGACCGGCGGGCCCGCAAGCGCGGCGAGGCGGTCGCGGTGGTCGCGGCGGCCAGTGCCGCCGGCGCTGTGGAGGCGGCCCGGGAGACGTTCGACCACGACCGGCACCAGCACGGCGGGCGTCAGCGCCCGGAGCACGGCCAGGACCGCTGACAGGTACGACGACGGCCGGCCCCCTGGTGCGGGGGTCGGCCGTCGGCATGTCGGACCCGGCCTCCGGTGGTGCGACCGGGGACGAGCAGGTGTCACTCACCGATGGCGCCACCCCTGGCTCGCCACCGGACGCCGTCCCGACCCGGGACGGCGTGTAGCGCCTCGGTCAGCGAGCCTTCTTGGTGGCTCGCTTGCGCGGCGGGGTCAGCAGGTCGGCGATCGTCGCGATCGCACTCGGGACCAGGCTGTAGTACGCCCAGACACCGCGCTTCTCCCGCTGCAGCAAGCCAGCCTCGGTGAGGATGCGCAGGTGATGACTGACCGTCGGCTGGGAGAGGCCGAGCGGCGCGGTCAGGTCACAGACGCACGCCTCGCCCTCGGGGGCCGACTGGATCAGGCTGAGCAGCCGCAACCGAGCAGGATCAGCAAGGGCCTTGAGGACCCCGGCGAGGCGCTCGGCATCGGCACGTTCGATCGGCTCGCCGTTCAACGGCGAGATCTGAGGCATAGTCATTTCGGCCAACGCAGTTCCCACGTATTCCATCCTTCCACCAGCAGCATCGATCCGCCTGCATATCAGCAGATCCGAATCGGCAGACTTTTACGCCACAAGGCCGAGGTCAGCCAACGTATAGGCCGCCCGGTACGGCAATCCGGCGGCTCGCACCGCGTCGCCGGCGCCTCGATCAACAATAACCACCACGCCCACGACTTCCGCCCCGGCCTCACGAAGCGCCTCGACAGCGGTCAGCACGCTGCCGCCCGTCGTCGAGGTGTCCTCCACCGCCAACACTCGGCGGCCGGCCACCTCCGGCCCCTCGATCCGCCGTTGCAGACCGTGGGCCTTGCCCGCCTTGCGCACCACAAAGGCGTCCAGGGCCCGGCCGGTCGGAGCGGCGGCGTGCAGCATCGAGAGCGCGACAGGGTCCGCGCCCAGGGTGAGGCCGCCGACGGCGTCGTACTCCCAATCGGCGGTGAGGTCGAGCAGCACCCGGCCGACCAATGGAGCGGCCTGGTGATGGAGCGTGACGCGACGCAGGTCCACGTACCAGTCCGCCTCACGCCCCGACGAGAGCACGACCCGTCCGTGGACCACAGCCAGGTCGGTAATGAATTTACGCAGGTCGTCGTGGTCCCCCATGGCGATAGAGGTTACTGCGCAAGTCTGAACGCCGCGTGCGGGGTCCACCCTGATCAGCCCCGAGAGGGACCGATGGTTGGCTATGTTCGACTACGCTCAGCGACTGCTCGGACAGCGGCGCGCCAACGTTGTCTTTTCGGTCGACGTGGCCCGCCTGCCGTTCGACGCTCAGCGCTCGTCGCGACCGATGCGACCGCGAGTGTCCCGCGCGACCGCCTGGAGCAGCCACCGCGGCGTGTGTCGCAGACCGGCGACGGCCACCTTGTACTTCCACGCCGGGATGCTGACCATCTTGCCTTTCCGCAGGTCACGCAGGGCTTCGTCGACCACATCCTCGGCCCGCAGCCACAGCCACTCCGGCGTCTTGGACATGTTGATGCCGGCTCGCTGGTGGAATTCCGTACGGGTGTAGCCGGGACAGAGAGCCATCACCCGAACACCGAACGGTCGCGTCGACTGGCCGACGGACTCGCTGAAGTTGGTGACCCAGGCCTTGCTGGCCGAGTATGTCGAGCCGGGCATCACCGTGCCGAACCCCGCAACGGAAGAGACATTTATCACTGCCCCATTCCGCCGTTCGGTCATCGGTCGCAGCGCTGCCAGGGTCAGTCGCATGACCGCGTGCACGTTGAGCCGGAGTAGGCGCGCCTCGTCCTCGGCTGTGGAACGCAGAAACGGTTTGTTCAGGCTGATCCCGGCATTGTTGACGAGCATCTGCACCGGACTGCCGGCGGCGAGCCGCTCCTCGACGACGGCACAGCCGTCGTCGGTGGACAGATCCGCCGGAATCGTCTCCACCTCGCGGCCGTACGTCGAGCCCAGCTCGGTGGCCAACTCGGTGAGCCGGGCCGCGTCCCGGGCGACCAGTACCAGCTGCCAGCCGTCGGCGGCCAGCCGGCGGGTGAACGCCGCACCAATGCCGGCGGTCGCCCCGGTGATCAGAGCGCGACGCTCGGCAGTCGTGGGGTCGAGCGGCACGGGGCGATCCTCACCTGGGCTGGTACGGGGATGTCGGCGGCGCCGACGAGGGCTGGTGCGGTGCGGGCGTGAACGGGGTCGGTGCGGGTGGCACGGTCGAGCGGTGGCGACCGAACCAGATGTTCGCCGCCGGCAGGGCCAGCAGCGTAGCTACTACAAGGTAACCGAGCCCCTGCGCGACGGAAAGCCCGGCGTTGAGCGGGATCCACCAGGATGGGTACGCGTCCCCGATGAGGCCCAGCAGTTCGGCGAGTGACCGCTCGTCGGAGCCCAGTCGCAGGGGCGCGGCCCGTTCGCCGACGACCACCGCCACACTGCAACAGCCGGCGAGCAGGCCGAGCCCGCTGACCACCCAGGTGGCCACCCGGACACCGTTGCGACCGGTGAGCAGCCCGAGGGCGAGGCCGGCGAGCACCGGCGCGGACAGCGCCGCCAGCAATGCCGACAGCACCGCGGACGCGCGGAGCAGGTTCACCACGTCGTCGATCTCCTGCGGGCTCGCCGAGGTGTCGCGGGCGGCGGAGCGGAACGCGTCGACAGTGCCGCCCAGCACCACCAGGTCGACCACGGTGTACGCGAGTGCGCCGACCGCCATCACCAACAGCACTGTCGCGGCCGACAGGACCACGGCGGGTCGGCGGGGCGGTGCCGGTTCCGGGTACGACACGACGAATCCCTCCGGTAGGCGTCGGGTTGCAACCTACTCGGAGGGATCGTCGGCGTCGTGCTTACCGAGCGGTCAACTCGTCGACGGCGGGGTTGAGCCGGGCCGGTCGGTGGGCGGCGCGTCGTCCGGCCGGTCCGCCGCCGGTGGCGCCGGGTAGCCCGGCTCGCCGCTCGACGGGTACCCCGGCTCGCCGGACGCCTGCGGGTAGCCGGGCTGACCCGGAGCCTGCGGGTGCCCGGGGTAGCTGGCGCCCGGGGTCGGCGGCTCCCACACCGCGGTGGGCTTGCGGAAGAACGGGTTCGCCTTGGGGAGCGCCAGCAGGATCAACGCCGTGATCAGCGCGATCAGGCTGAGCACGCCGAGCAGGAGGCTCACCGGGGTGACCCAGGAGGGCAGCGCATCCTCGAGTCGGCGCTGGATCTCCTCGGCGCTCGGCCCGTCGCCGCCGGTGTTGCCACCGGTGGTCAGGCCGCCGGCCGCACTGCTGAGCAGGCCACCGCCCGTGCAGCAGACCATGATGCCGCCGACGATCCAGGTGGTGATGCGGGCACCGTTGCGGCCCTTGTTGTTGAACAGGGCGAGGACGGCCAGCACGACAGCGAGCAGCAACAGCAGGATGGCGCTGCCGATGCCGACGGCGACGAAGACGTCCGCCACCTGGTCGGCGTTGTCAACGGTGCTGCCCGCGTACGCGTCACGGAGGGCGTCCCGCGTCTTACCGATGGTGCTGAGCGTGATGATCAGACTGATCACCTGGCACGCCAGGAACAGGAAGAGCAGATAGCTGGAAATCGACACAATGGATGGCCGCTGACGGGCCGGCGTGCTCTGGGAATCGACCACGATTCTCCTTCCCTAAGATCGCGCCCACACCGTATCGACAACCAGCCACTTCGGCATGCCGTGGCGGGCCCGGCGCGCCCAGCCGGTCCGGCTCAATCGGTTTCGGGGGTGCGACGGATCGTCAGGTCGGCGGGGTCGAGCAGGTCGCCGCGCGCCACTCTCCAGCCCTCCTCGCCGTACGCCTCGAAGGAGAGCCGCGCGGCGCCGCCGGACTGGTAGTCGTGGTAGCGCATGGTCCCGGCCGACGGCAGCTCGGTCTCGCCGATCGCCGAGTAGCGCGCCTGGCCGGTCTCGGCCCAGGTGTAGCGCCGTCCGCCGAGGTCGATGGTCGGGGCACCGGGGGTGACGGTCGCGGCGGGCTCGGCCGTCCAGAGCACCAACTCGAGTTCGGGGCCGTCCTCCACGGAGAGTCGGTGCTGAGTGCCGGAGTCGTCGTCGAGCAGGTGCTGCACCCAGCTCCAGTCGCCTTCGACCAGGCGGATGGTGGCGCTCACCGCGTACTCCCGCTCGCGGATCCGCACGCGGTCGCCGGGGGCCAGGCGGAGCAGACCGCCGCGGCTGGGCTGTCCGGCCGGTGGCACGTCGTCCGGCCGGGCCGTCGCCCGCCGCCGGGCCCGCACGACGGTCAGGAACACCACCACCGCGAGTACGGCGAGCGCCGCCGCCAGGGACGTCACCAGCGCGTCCACCCGACCACCTCCCCAGGTTCGTCGGCGCGAACGGTAACAACCTTCGGCACCTCCCGGACCCTTACCGTGACCGACAGCTCAGCTACCGACGGCACCGCTGGCGTCGCCCGTCGTGCCCGGCGGCGCGCCATTCAGGCGGCGGCGAGCCGTTGGCTGGCGTAGTTGCCGAGGGTTTCCCGGTCCATGACGCAGCCGACGAAGGTGGTGAACTCGCTCGGGTCGTTCCGCAGTGCCGTCCAGGCCGCTCGGGCCGCCGCCGGGTCGATCCGCTCCAGCAGCGTGGCCGCGTACGCCCGGCCGGCGGGGGTGCCGTCGGCCAGCACCCGGTCGAGTTGGCGGCGCACCTCTTCGGGATGGTCGTCGAGCGCGGCCGAGATCCGCTCGTACGCCTGGGTCACCGGCAGTGTGGAACCGGCGATCCCGACCCCACCAAAGGCGAGCGTGTCAGCCGTGATCACTTCCTCGACGGCCGCACCGAGCTCCCGCTCCCACTGCTTCTTCCCGAAACCAAACATGCCCCAACCTTTCCCCGCCCACCCCGGGTCGACCCTGTTGATCATGAAGTTATTGCCACGACACGTCGCTCGGCCGGGCGACAACTTCATGATCAACGTCGATGGGTCAGGCGGTTGTCACGGAGAGGGTTTCGGTGGTGCGGTCCACCTTCACCGTGTCGCCGTCGCGGATCTGGCCCGACAGCAGGGCCTTTGCCAGCTGGTCGCCGATCGCGGTCTGGACCAGGCGGCGTAGCGGGCGGGCGCCGTAGATCGGGTCGTAGCCGTGCTCGGCCAGCCACTGACGGGCGGACTCGGTGACGTCCAGTGCCAATCGGCGGTCCGCAAGACGGTTTCGCATCCGGTCCAGCTGGATGTCGACGATGGAGCGCAGATCGTCGCCCCGCAGCGAGGCGAAGACCACGATGTCGTCCAGCCGGTTGAGGAACTCCGGCTTGAAGTGCGACCGGACCACGGCCAGGACACCCTCCCGCCGCTGCTCGTCGGCGAGCGTCAGGTCACCGATCACCGACGACCCGAGGTTGGAGGTGAGGATCAGGATGGCGTTCCGGAAGTCGACCGTACGACCCTGACCGTCGGTGAGTCGGCCGTCGTCGAGCACCTGGAGCAGCACGTCGAAGACGTCCGGGTGGGCCTTCTCCACCTCGTCCAGCAACACCACCGAGTACGGCCGGCGGCGCACCGCCTCGGTGAGCTGACCACCCTCGGTGTAGCCGACGTAGCCGGGCGGCGCACCCACCAGCCGGGCGACCGAGTGCTTCTCGCCGTACTCGCTCATGTCGATCCGGACCATCGCCCGCTCGTCGTCGAAGAGGAACTCGGCGAGCGCCTTGGCCAGCTCGGTCTTGCCGACGCCGGTCGGGCCGAGGAAGAGGAAGCTGCCGGTCGGACGGTCCGGGTCGGCGATACCGGCCCGGGCCCGGCGGACCGCGTCGGAGACCGCACCGACCGCCTCGGCCTGGCCAACCACCCGGCCGCCCAGCGACTCCTCCATCCGGAGCAGCTTGGCCGTCTCGCCTTCCAGCAGCCGGCCGGCGGGGATGCCGGTCCAGGAGGCGACCACCGCGGCGATGTCGTCCGCGCCGACCTCCTCCTTGAGCATCGCGCCGTCGGCCTGGAGCTGGGCCAGCTCCTCCTCGGCCTGGGTCAGCTCGACCTTGAGGGCGGGAATCCGGCCGTAGCGCAGCTCGGCGGCGCGCTCCAACTCGCCGTCCCGCTCGGCCCGCTCGGCCTCGCCGCCCAGGCGCTCCAACTCCTCCTTGGCGGTGGAGAGCTTGGTGATGTGGCTCTTCTCGGTCTGCCAGCGCTCGGAGAGCGCGGTGAGCTGCTCGCGCTTGTCGGCCAACTCCTTGCGGAGCCGCTCCAGCCGTTCGACCGAGGCGGCGTCCGGCTCCTTGGCCAGCGCCATCTCCTCGATCTCCAACCGGCGGACCGCCCGCTCGATCTCGTCCACCTCGACCGGCCGGGAGTCGATCTCCATCCGGAGCCGGGACGCGGACTCGTCGACCAGGTCGATCGCCTTGTCCGGCAGGAACCGGTCGGTGATGTAGCGGTCCGACAGGGTCGCGGCGGCGACCAGCGCGGCGTCGGTGATCCGTACGCCGTGGTGCACCTCGTAGCGCTCCTTGAGCCCACGCAGGATGCCGATGGTGTCCTCGATCGTCGGCTCGCCGACCAGCACCGGCTGGAACCGCCGCTCCAGCGCCGGGTCCTTCTCGATGTGCTCGCGGTACTCGTCCAGCGTGGTGGCGCCGACCATCCGCAGCTCGCCACGGGCCAGCATCGGCTTGAGCATGTTGCCGGCGTCCATCGAGCCCTCGCCCTTGCCGGCACCGACGACTGTGTGCAGCTCGTCGAGGAACGTGATGACCTGCCCGTTGGAGTTCTTGATCTCCTCCAGGACGGACTTCAGCCGCTCCTCGAACTGGCCCCGGTACTGCGCCCCGGCGACCATCGCGCCGAGGTCCAGCGAGATCAGCCTCTTGTCGCGGAGCGACTCGGGCACGTCGCCGGTGACGATCCGCTGGGCGAGGCCCTCGACGATCGCCGTCTTGCCGACGCCGGGCTCGCCGATCAGCACCGGGTTGTTCTTGGTACGCCGGGAGAGCACCTGGATGACGCGACGGATCTCGGAGTCCCGACCGATGACCGGATCGATCTTGCCGTCCCGGGCGCTGGCGGTCAGGTCGACGCCGTACTTGGTCAGCGCCTGGTAGGTCTGCTCGGGATCGGCGGTGGTGACCCGCCGGTCCCCACCGCGCACGGTCGGGAAGGCGGCGACCAGGGCCTCCTCGGTGGCACCGGTCGCCTTCAGCGCGCCGGACACCGCCCCGCCCACCCGGGCCAGGCCGGCGAGCAGGTGTTCGGTGGAGGTGTACTCGTCGCCCAGCGGCCGGGCGATCTGCTCGGCGGCGCCGATGGCGTTGACGAACTCCCGGGCCAGCGTCGGTTCGGCGATGCTGGAGCCCCGCGCGGCGGGAAGGGCGTCGACCGCGCGCTGCGCGGCCTGGCGCAGCTCGGCCGGGTCGGCCCCGACGGCGCGCAGCAGACCGGTGGCGGTCGAGCCGTCGGTGTCCAGGAGTGACAGCAGCAGGTGCCAGGGCTCGACGGTGGCGTGGCCTCGCTGGTTGGCCAGCGCCACGGCGCCGGTGATGGTCTCGCGGCTCTTGGTGGTGAGTCTTTCGGTGTTCATGGGCTCCCCCGGATCGGCGTTGTCCACTGGGTTGGACACAACCAGAGTTGAGCGTATTCCGCTCAACTCTATCGTGTGACGCCCATCACTCCCGGCGCCGCCACCGCCAGTCGAACTCCCCGGCCGCCGGGGGCGGGCCGGGCAGCGGGCCCGCGTCCGGCACCGTCGACAGCCCGGCCAGCAGCACCGCCAGCTGCCGGCGGCGCAGCTCACGGGTGCGCTCCGGATCGGGTACGCGGACCGCGGCACACGACTCCAACAGCAACCCCAGATCCGGCACGACCGCGTCGGAGCGCAGCCGCCCGCTGGCGCGCGCCCGCTCGAACAGCGCCTCGGCCAGCTCGGCGGCGCGCCGCGCGTCCCGGCCCATCTCCTCGGTCGGGGTGAACGTGCCGGCCAGGTGGACGGTGAGCGAGTGCACGTCGGCGTCGACCACCCGGGCCAGGAAGGTGGTGAACGCGGTCCAGTCGTCCGGCCCGGCGAGGGCATCCTCGGCCTCGGCGACGTACCGGCGCAGCCCGTCGTGGCAGAGCTGGCGGAGCAGGTCCTCCTTGCCCGCGTACCGCCGATAGAGCGCGCTGATGCCGACGCCGGCGCGGTCGGCGACGGCGGCGATCGGCGCCTTCGGATCGTCCAGGAAGACCGCGCGGGCGGCGTCGAGGATGACCCCGTCGTTGCGGGCGGCCTGGGCGCGGCGACCAGCCAGCGGCGCGGTGGATTTCTCGGCGGAACTCGGCATGCGTCCATCCTAGCAGTGGAACGGACCATTCCGGTCTGCTACTGTGATTTCAGAGCGAAGCATTCCGTTCCGCTCTGAAGGGGGGAACCGTCATGACCGACACCACGATCCGCCCGTTCCGCGTCGAGATCCCGCAGGCCGCCCTCGACGACCTGGCCGCCCGACTGGACCGCACCAACTGGCCCGCTGCCCTACCGGGCGCTGGCGACGCGTACGGGATCAGCACCGACCGGGTGCAGGCCCTCGCCGGCCACTGGCGGAACGGGTTCGACTGGCGGGCCGTCGAGGACCGGCTGAACGCCCACCCGCAGTTCGTCACCGAGATCGACGGCGACCGCGTCCACTTCCTGCACGTCCGGTCCTCCCGGCCGGACGCCACCCCGCTGGTGCTCACCCACGGCTGGCCCGGCTCGGTGCTGGAATACCTCGACGTGATCGCCCCGCTCACCGAGCCGACGGACCCGGCCGCGCCCGCCTTCCACCTGGTCATCCCATCCCTACCCGGCTTCGCCTTCTCCGGCCCGACCCGCAGCGCCGGCTGGAACCGGCTCCGGATCGCCAGCGCCTGGGCCGAGCTGATGAACCGCCTGGGGTACGACAGCTACGGCGCTGTCGGCAACGACGTCGGCTCGATGATCTCGCCGGAGTTGGGCCGGATCGACAGGGAGCACGTTCGCGGCGTCCACGTCACCCAGCTCTTCTCGTTCCCCTCGGGCGACCCGGCCGAGTTCGTCGGGCTCTCCGAGGCGGACCAGGCGGCGCTCGCCCACCTCCAGTGGTTCTACGAGAACAAGTTCTCCTACAACCAGGTGCACAGCCAGCAGCCGCAGACCCTGGCCTTCGGCTTGACCGACTCGCCGGTGGGGCTGCTCGCCTGGAACGCCCAGCTCTTCGACGAAAGTCTGGACGCCGACTTCGTGCTGGCCAACGTGGCGCTCTACTGGTTCACCGGCACGGCCGCCTCGGCGATCCGGCTCTACTGGGAGGACGCCCACGCCGGCCAGGCACCGGCCGCGCCGACCACCGCGCCGACCGCGGTGGCCATGTTCCCCGGCGACTTCCAGTCCATCCGCCGCTTCGCCGAGCGGGACCACGCCAACATCGTCCGCTGGACGGCGTACCAGACGGACGTCGACGGCCGCGGTGACGTCGGCGGACACTACGCCGCCCACCAGGCCACCGACGTCCTGGTCTCCGACGTCCGCGAGTTCTTCGCCAGCCTCGCCTGACCGGCGCGAGCGCTTGATCAACTCGACTTCCTGGAAGTTGGGGCATCCGGGCGCCTGGGATGGCCCGACTTCATGGAAGCCGAGTGGATCAAGGCGGGATACGGTCAGGTTGAGCGGCGTCACTCCAAGATCTGCCCTTTGTTAACCAAGCGGTAGCCTTGGCGGGTGCGAGTACGTGTCGAGCAGACCGCCCTACCCGGGATCGGGGTACGTCACGATCTGGTGACGGAGTCCGGGCGCCGCCTGGGCGTCGTCTCCCACCGCAACGGCCGCCGTGACCTCGTTTTCTACGACCCCGACGATCCGGACGCCTGCCAGGCGGACATCCCGCTGACGGACGACGAGGCCGAGGCCCTGGCCGACATTCTCGGCGCGTCGCTGATGCTCGGTCAGCTCTCCGGGCTCCGCGAGCAGGCCGCCGGCCTGCTCACCGAGCAGATCGCCATCCCAGCCGGGTCGCGGTACGTCAACCGGAAGCTCGCCGACACCAAGGCGCGTACCCGCACCAGCGCCTCCATCGTGGCGGTGCTGCGCGACGGCGAAGTGATCGTTTCGCCACTCCCCTCCTTCCGCTTCGCGGCCGGCGACGTGGTGGTTGTCGTCGGGACCCGTAGAGGTCTCGACGGCGTCTCCGCCATCCTCGCCGACAGTGACCCGGACGGCTGAGGCGGATGCACGATTCCACCACTCTGCTCGTCGAGGTCGGCGCGCTCCTGCTGCTGCTTGGCGTCCTCGGTCGGCTCAGCCGCCGGGTAGGCCTCTCCCCCATCCCGCTCTACCTGCTCGCCGGGCTGGCGTTCGGGCACGGCGGCCTGCTCCCACTCGCCGCCAGCGAGGAGTTCTTCGCGGTCGGCGCCGAGATCGGCGTCATCCTGCTGCTGGTGATGCTCGGCTTGGAATACTCGGCCAACGAGCTGGTCGGCAACCTACGATCGGCGGCCCCGGCCGGGTTGATCGACGGCGTCTTCAACGCGCTGCCCGGCGCGGCGTTCGCCCTGCTGCTCGGCTGGGACTGGGTGGCCGCCCTGGTGCTCGGCGGCATCACCTGGGTCTCCTCCTCCGGGGTGATCGCCAAGGTCCTCGCCGACCTGGGACGACTAGGTAACCGGGAAACCCCGGTGATCCTCTCGGTCCTGGTGATCGAGGACCTGGCGATGGCGTTCTACCTGCCGCTGGTCACCGCCGTTCTGGCCGGCAGCGGCCTCCTCGGCGGCGGCATCGCACTGGGCGTCGCGGTGGGCACGGTGCTAATCGTGCTGGTGGTCGCCATCCGGTACGGCCACTTCATCTCGGCCGCCCTGTCGGCGAAGGATCCGGAGGCGCTGCTGCTCGGCGTACTCGGCCTGACTCTGCTGGTCGCCGGGATCGCGGCGAAGTTGCAGGTGTCGGCCGCGGTCGGCGCGTTCCTGGTCGGCATCGCGCTCTCCGGTCCGGTGGCGCACCACGCGACCGAGCTGCTCTCCCCACTGCGGGACCTGTTCGCGGCGGTGTTCTTCGTCTTCTTCGGCCTGGTCACCGACCCGTGGGACATCCCGCCGGTGTTGTTGCCGGCGCTCGCGTTGGCGGTGGTCACCATGGCGACGAAGACGCTCACCGGTTACCTCGCGGCCCGTCGGGTCGGCATCGCGGAACCCGGCCGGTGGCGGGCCGGCCTGGCACTCGTACCCCGAGGGGAGTTCTCCATCGTCATCGCCGGGCTCGCGGTGGCCGCCGGGAGCGTCGAGCCGCGGTTGGCGGCACTGGCCGCGACGTACGTCCTGATCACGGTGGTGACCGGGCCGATACTGGCCCGGCTGCCGGACTTCCCGTGGTTCAAGCGGTGGCTGCGCAACCGCGCGGCGGCCCAGCGGCGGGAGCCGGCTCCGGTCGCCGACTCACTGCGCTGAGAGAGGATGTCCACGTCACCGCTGGCCACACCGACCAACTGATCTTCATCCGATCGCGCCTCGAAGAGTGCGACATCTTCGTGGGCGAGCAATTGCGCGGTCCGCTCGACGGCGCGGTCGCGATCCCAATCCACGGGACGGCTACCGGGAGGAGCGAAAAGCCACTCCAGCCCCGTGACGAACTGGGCCTCGGCGCCTGGCTGGAACCGTCGAACGTGGATTGCCATAGGAGCATGATCGGCAGTTCCGTCGATGCAGTCGACCCGCCCATGCCAACGGTTGCGGAATTGCTCCTCATGGGGACTACCGCAGCACCCGGCGGCGGGTTACCGTTTCGCCCCAGCAGCCAGGTCCGCAGGGCAGCCAGTGCCAACGCGGGCGAGAGCGGAAGGTTGGCCGGTGAGCGTGCAGGAGTCGACGTTCCACGGCTTCGCCAACCCCGTCGATCCGACTCCGGCGGAGTTGCGAGCGTGGGCGTACCAGCCCGATTCGGTGCCGTTGGCTTCGATGCCACCCGACTGGGACCTGTTGGTCTCCGGCGACCGACTGGTGCTGACCCTTTTCGAGTTGGCGATGGATCCGACCTGCCGGCCCGGCGCTTTGCGTTGCACTGTCTCTACATCTACGCGGCCGACGGCATTCGGACGAAGTTCCGCGCCCACCCCAAGCGCCGTTTCCGCAAGCTCGTCGAACAGGCCGAGCGTGACGGCGACGAGCTGATGAAGGTCTGGGCGCACAACGGCCGCGTGCTGTTGGCCCGACCGGATCTCTTCGTCTACCGGGACTGGTGTGAGGGCGGCCTGGTCCGCGAAAACCGCCGCCTCGGCTAGCGGGATCAGACGTCCCAACCCACCAGCGTCCCGGCCGACCAGCGTCCCGGCCGACCAGCGTCCCGGCCCGCGAACCGGAACGGCGAACGGGCCGGGACCCCCCGTGGGTCCCGGCCCGCACGTCGGTCACCGGTCAGTCGTGCTTCCGTTCGGTCCCGGGGCGGGCCTCGTCGGCGCCGGGCTCGGCCCGCTCGGCGAACCGCCCCTCTTTGATCCGGTCCCGGAAGGTTCCCTCGGTGACCTTGTCGAACTTGGCCCGGATGGTGTCGGCCAGGTTCTCCAACCGCTCCTCTGTCTGCTGGGCGACCTTCTTCGCCGGCTCCGCCATCGCTCCCCCTCGCCATGCCGGTAGGTCTGAATTAAGCCGGTTGAACCCTTATCGACAGGTTAACCGAGGCGGCCCGGCCCGCGCCGGGAAATCGAAGCGCGGGCCGGGCCGGGAAGGGCAAGGAAGGGTCAGCGGTCGGGCGTACGGCGGGGTCGCCAGACGACCAGCGCGGTGGAGGTGCGGTTGGTCGGCACCAGGTCCCGACCCGGGAAACGGGCCAACGACTCCAGCTCGGCCACCCGGCGGTAGGCGGCGTCCAACTCCGCCTCCAGCCGGGCCACCCGCTGCTGCGCCTGCTCCAGCAGCCGCTCCAGCCCGATGATCCGCTTGACGCCGGCCAGGTTGATCCCGTCGTCCTGGCTGAGCCGCTGCACCTCGCGCAGCAGCACCACGTCCCGAACGCTGTAGCGACGCCCGCCGCCAGCGGCCCGGCCGGGCTGCACCAGCCCCAACCGGTCGTACTGGCGCAGGGTCTGTGGATGCATCCCCGCCATCCGCGCCGCAACGGAGATCATCAGCACCTTGGCCTCGTAGGCAGGGTCACCCGAACCGAGGAACTCGCCCGACATCCCGCTCACCTCCGCGTCCATTCCATCGGACTAGCTGACCCGACGCACCCGCGCGTCGAGATGTTCCCGGGCGGCTGGCGGGCTCTGCTCGGCGAACGCCTCCAGCGCCGTGCGCGCCTCGTCCGACAACCGGGCCGGCACCACCACGTCCAATGTGACCAGCAGGTCACCGACCTGCCCCTCACGACGGACCACACCCTTGCCCCGGGCCCGCAGCACCCGGCCGCTCGGCGTCCCCGGCGGAACCCGCAGGGTCACCGCGCCGTCGAGCGTGGGCACCCGCAGGTCCGTGCCGAGCACGGCCTCCGCGAAGGTGACCGGCACGGTGAGCGTCAGGTCGTCTCCGGTACGCCCGAACAGCTCGTCCGGCCGAACCTTGACGTGCACGAAAAGGTCACCGGCCGGGCCGCCGCGCTCGCCCGGCTCACCACGCCCGGCCAACCGGATGCGCTGGCCGTCGGCCACCCCTGCCGGGAACCGCACGTTCATGGTGCGGGTCTTGGTGACCCCGCCGCTGCCGTGGCACTCGGGGCACTTCTCCTCGACCACGGTGCCGACGCCCTGGCAGTTGCGGCACGGCTCGGAGAAGCTGAACGACCCCTGGTTGCGGTTGGTCACGCCGGCACCATGGCAGACCGGGCAGGTACGCGGCTGGGTGCCGGGCTTTGCCCCGTTGCCGTGGCAGGTGTCACAGACCCCCGGCGCGCGCAGTGTCAGGGGCAGCGTGACCCCGCGCACCGCGTCACCGAAGTCCAACGCGACCTCGGTCTCCACATCGCGGCCCCGGGCCGGACCGCGCGGCGCGGCCGCCCCACCCGCCTGGCCCCCGGTGAAGATCGAGCTGAACAGGTCCTGGAAGCCGGCGCCACCGAAGCGACGATCGCCGCCCCCGCCGCCGAACATGTCGGAGACGTCGAACGGCATGCCGCCCGGCTGGCCCCCGCCCCGGGCGTTGCGCCGGAACGCGCCCGAGCCGAACAGCGAACGCATCTCGTCGTACTCGCGGCGGCGGCCGCTGTCCGACAGCACGTTGTACGCCTCGGACGCGGCCTTGAACCGCTCCTCGGCCTTCGGGTCGCCCGGGTTGTGATCCGGGTGCGACTCCCGGGCCAGCTTGCGGTACGCCTTCTTGATGTCATCCGCGGAGGCGGCCTTGTCCACGCCGAGCACGGCGTAGAAGTCCTTCTCGATCCAGTCCTTCGAACTCACCGGTCCACCTCCTTCCGACCCTGGTGGCCCGGCTGCCCCGCCCACCGCCGCGCGGTGAGCGGGGCAACCCGGTCACTGTCTCGCACTATTCCGGATCCGCGACCGCGACCAGCGCGGGGCGCAGCAGCCGCTCACCGAGCTGGTAGCCGCGTCGCATGACCTGCACGCAGGTCGGCTCGCTGACCTCGGCCGAGGTCTGGTGCGCGACCGCCTCGTGCCGGGTCGGGTCGAACGGATCGCCCTGCTCGCCGAAGGCGTTCAGGCCGAACTTGCCCAGCGCGGTGGTGAGCTGGTCCGCCACCGTGCCGAACGGCCCGACCAGGTCCCCGTGTTCCCGGGCCCGGTCCAGGTCGTCCAGGATCGGCAACAGCGCGGCCAACACCGAGCCGGTCGCCTGCTCCTGCACCAGGCTGCGGTCCCGGTCGACCCGCTTGCGGTAGTTGGCGTACTCCGCCGACACCCGCTGCACGTCCCGGGTCCGCTCGTCGAGCTCGGCCCGGAGCGCCTCCAGCTCGGCGCCGAGCGGGGTGCCCGTGCCGCCGTCCACCGGCTGCGCCGGGGCGTCCACCACCGCCGGACCGGACGGCTCCGGACCGTCGGTCGAGTTGACCTCGACCTCGACCTCGTCGACCACCACCTCGGCGTCCTCCACCAGGCCCTCGGCCGGCACGCCGGTCTCCGCGTCGGCGGCGGTGCCCTCCGGCTCGGAGGTGTCGAGCAGCTTGCGGTTGTTGCGGATGACGACCCGTTCCCCGTCGCCGATGGTCGGCTCCGTGGGCGCGGAGCCACCCGGCGTCGACCCGGTGTCGCCCGGGTCGGCGGCTCGTGGCTTCTGCGTCATGCGGCTACCTCATCCCCTTCGCCGTGGACACGTGTCGGAGGCCGACGGTCACTTCTTGCCGTCCTCGTCCACGATCTCGGCGTCGACCACGTCGTCGGCGCCACCGGCCTGCGGGCCGCCGCGCCGGTCGCACCCGGGCCGGGCTCGCCACCCGGCTGCTGCCCCTGCTCGGCCTGCTGCGAGTACAGCAGCGAACCGGCCTGCTGGGAGACCTGCGCCAGCTTCTCGTGCGCGGACTTGATCTTGTCGATGTCCTGACCGCCGAGGGCGCCGCGCAGCTCGCCGAGCGCCTCGTTGAGCTGCTCACGGTTCTCGGTGGGCAGCTTGTCGCCGCTCTCGGCGAGGAACTTCTCGGTCTGCCACTGGAGTGCCTCGGCCACGTTGCGGGTCTCGGCGTCGTCGCGGCGGCGCTTGTCCTCCTCCGCGTGCTCCTCGGCGTCCCGGCGCATCCGCTCGATGTCGTCCTTCGGCAGCGAGGAGCCGCCGGTGATCGTCATCTTCTGTTCCTTGCCGGTGCCCAGGTCCTTGGCGTGCACGTTGACGATGCCGTTGGCGTCGATGTCGAAGGCGACCTCGATCTGCGGCACGCCACGCGGCGCCGGCGGAAGGCCGGTCAGCTCGAAGGTGCCGAGCTTCTTGTTGTAGGCGGCGATCTCCCGCTCACCCTGGAACACCTGGATCAGCACCGACGGCTGGTTGTCGTCCGCCGTGGTGAAGACCTCGGAGCGCTTGGTCGGGATGGTGGTGTTGCGCTCGATCAGCTTGGTGAAGATGCCGCCCTTGGTCTCGATGCCCAGGCTCAGCGGGGTCACGTCGAGCAGCAGGACGTCCTTGACCTCACCCTTGAGCACACCGGCCTGGAGGGCGGCGCCGACGGCGACCACCTCGTCCGGGTTGACGCCCTTGTTGGGGTCGCGGCCGGTGAGCTGCTTGACCAGGTCGGTCACGGCGGGCATCCGGGTCGAACCACCGACCAGGATGACGTGCTCGACGTCCGAGATCTTGATCCCGGCGTCCTTCACGGCCTGCTCGAACGGGCCCTTGCAACGGTCCAGCAGGTCCTGCGTCATCCGCTGGAACTCGGCACGGCTGAGCGTGACGTCGAGGTGCAGCGGGCCGGCCGCGCCGGCGGTGATGTACGGCAGGTTGATGTTGGTGGTGGTGGCGGCGGACAGCTCGATCTTGGCCTTCTCGGCGGCCTCACGGAGCCGCTGGAGGGCCATCTTGTCCTGGCCGAGGTCGATGCCGTGCTCACCACGGAACGTCTTGACCAGGTGGTCGATGATCCGCTGGTCCCAGTCGTCACCACCGAGGTGGTTGTCACCGCTGGTCGACTTGACCTCGATGACACCCTCGGCCAGCTCCAGCAGCGACACGTCGAAGGTGCCGCCGCCGAGGTCGAAGACCAGGACGGTCTGCTCCTTGGAGCCCTTGTCCAGCCCGTACGCCAGGGCGGCCGCGGTCGGCTCGTTGACGATCCGCAGCACGTTGAAGCCGGCGATCTCACCGGCCTCCTTGGTGGCCTGGCGCTGGCTGTCGTTGAAGTAGGCCGGAACGGTGATCACCGCGTCGGTGATCTGCTCGCCCAGGTACGCCTCGGCGTCCCGCTTGAGCTTCATCAGCGTCCGGGCCGAGATCTCCTGCGGGGTGTACTTCTTGCCGTCGATGTCGACTGACCAGTTCGTGCCGACCTCGCGCTTGACCGACCGGATGGTCCGGTCCGGGTTGGTCACCGCCTGACGCTTGGCGACCTCGCCGACGAGCACCTCGCCGTTGCGGGCGAACGCGACGATCGACGGAGTCGTCCGCGACCCCTCAGCGTTGGCGATGACGGTGGGCTC
Source organism: Micromonospora tarensis (assembly GCF_016803395.1). Lineage (GTDB taxonomy): Bacteria > Actinomycetota > Actinomycetes > Mycobacteriales > Micromonosporaceae > Micromonospora > Micromonospora tarensis. The sequence goes on from NZ_JAEVHL010000056.1 coordinate 28,187, forward strand.
ACCGCCCTCGAGAACGCTGACGCAGGAGTTCGTCGTGCCGAGGTCGATACCGACCGCACGTGCCATGTTCGCTTCCTCGCTTCGTAAGGTTGTGCAGGTGACGGGCGTCGCCCGTGGGCTGCCTGGCGAGCACCGCCCGCAGCGGGCCCCACCACAAGTTGAGTGAACTTGACTCAATAGTGCCACGCGTTGGCGAATCGTCAAGTTGGGTTGAGTCAACCCGACGCAACCCAGCCGTTATTACCGTCCGGTTGTCTTCCCTTGCATCGGTCGGGCACGCTTTAGCGGTGACGACGCACGGCGATTCCGCCACCCGTTCCGGCGCGCCCGCCGTCGCAGCCCGCACCAGCCCGCCGGACGCCGCGGAGGAGCCCCCCGCCACCACCGGGGACGACAGCCTCCCCGGCGCACTGTCGGGCCTCCGGGAGGCGATCGGCGCGACCCGGTACCCCCTCGCGCTGCCCTCGGCCAGCCCTGCCCGGCAGAGCGCCACCGCCCTCACCGACCAGCTCGACGACTACCTGCTGCCCCGGCTCGCCCGGCTGGACGCCCCGCTGCTGGTGGTGGTCGGCGGCTCCACCGGGGCGGGCAAGTCGACCCTGGTCAACAGCCTGGTCAAGGCCCGGGTCAGCGCCGCCGGCGTGCTCCGGCCGACCACCCGCTCCCCGGTGCTGGTCTGCAACCCGTCCGACGCGGCCTGGTTCCGACAGGGCGACCTGCTGCCCGGGCTGACCCGCACCACCGAGCCGAGCGAAGATCCCCGCGCGCTGCACCTCGTCACCGCCCCGGCCCTGCCCGCCGGGCTGGCCTTCCTCGACGCGCCCGACATCGACTCGGTGGTCGACGCCAACCGGGCCCTCGCCACCCAACTGCTGGCCGCCGCCGACCTGTGGCTCTTCGTCACCACCGCCGCCCGGTACGCCGACGCGGTGCCCTGGGAACTACTGCGCAGTGCCCGGGCACGCGGCGCGGTGATCGCCATGGTGCTGGACCGGGTGCCCGCCGAGGCCACCGACGAGATCGCCGCACACCTGACCGAGATGCTCGCCGAACAGGCGCTCGACCAGGCGCCGCTGTTCGTGCTGCCGGAGACCTGGACCGACGGTCAGGGGCTGCTGCCCGAGGGGGTGACCGCACCGCTTGCCGACTGGTTCGCCCGGTTGGCCGCGGACGCGGACGCCCGGGCGGCGGTGGTCCGCCAGACGCTCGACGGCGCGCTGGCCGCGCTCCACCCCGTCGTCGAGGACCTGGCCGACTCCGCCGACGAGCAGGTCGCCGCCGCCGACGGGCTGGACGAACGGGTCCGGGCCGCGTACCGGGGCGCCGAACGCACCGTCGAGCAGGGGCTCCAGGACGGCCGGCTGCTCCGGGGCGAGGTGCTCGCCCGCTGGCAGGAGTTCGTCGGCACCGGCGAGTTGTTCCGCACCCTGGAGGCTCGGATCGGCCGCCTCCGGGACCGGGTGGTGGCCGCCGTCACCGGTCGGCCGGCACCCGCCGCCGAGCTGCGCAACGCCATCGAGTCGCAACTGGTGACACTGCTGCGTGGGGTGGCCTCGGAGGCCGCCGAATCGGCGTACACGGCGTGGAGGGCGCACCCGGCCGGGGCCGGGCTGCTCGACCCGGCGCTCGCCCATCCGGGCGACGACTTCGCGGACCGTGCCGAGCGCCTGGTCCGGGACTGGCAGCGCGGGGTGCTGGAGCTGGTCCGGGTCGAGGGCGGCGACAAGCGGTTCGTCGCCCGCACCGCCGCGTACGCGGTGAACGCCACCGGGCTGGCCGTGATGATCGCCGTCTTCGCCTCCACCGCGTTCATCCCGACCGGGCTGGAGGTGGCCACCGGGGCCGGCACCACTGTCGCCGCACAGGCCGTACTCCAGGCGATCTTCGGTGACCAGGCGGTGCGTACCCTTGCCGCCAAGGCCCGCGCCGACCTGCTGGACCGGGTGCGGGCGCTGCTCGACGCGGAGGCCGACCGCTTCCTGAGCCGCACCGCCGACGCCCGCCCCGCCGTGGACGCGGCGACCGGCTGCCGCCGGGCCGCCGGCCGGGTCGAGCT